>NZ_JACSOE010000001.1:0-197402 GCF_014349115.1 Alteromonas sp. BZK5
GTTTTACAAAAACCTAGTGAAAGAAGGCATGGCGGTGCAAGCCGTGGTGTCTCACCCTTGCCGCGAACTTGCCTGTGAATTTCAGCTACTCGCTTTGGCTAACCCTGCAAAAATCACCTCACTTTCTACTCTTCAGAACGTACTGAATGAAACCCTAAAAGAGTTTGAGACACGTGGTGTAACAGCAGATGATTTAGCGCGTACAAAAGGACAAATTGAAGCGCGTACGGTATTTGGTTTACAAAGTGTATCTGGCAAAGTGTCCGCCCTCGCTGCTAACGAAACCTTTTACCAAACGCCAGATTTGATTGCCGAAGATATTGCGCGCTATAACGCCGTAACTGCTGAAGACGTTATGCGTGTTTACAATAAATATATTAAAGACGCCAATAGCGTTGTATTAAGCGTGGTGCCCAAAGAGCAGGTTCAGCTTGCTGCGGCTGAGCAGACCTTTGAACGTCCGGTGAGAAATATTGAAATCGATACGGTAGATGTGTCTGATAACGAAGCCTTTTCCAGTGCCCTATCTACCAATACCGCCCCTAGCTTTGATAGAAGCGTAATGCCGAAAGCCGGTGATGCACCGGTTGTGGAAGTTCCTGATTATTGGGAGTCTGAACTTGCTAACGGCATTGAAATACTCGGCGTAACCAGCACCGAAACGCCAACGGTAACGCTTACATTAGGTATGGATGGAGGCATGCTGCTAGACCCTGAGGGTAAAGCGGGTACGGCCTACTTAACCGCGTTACTTATGAATGAAACTACAAAGCATTACAGCAACGAAGAATTAGCCAGCGAACTTGCAAAACTGGGTAGCGCTATCCGATTTAGTACTGCGGGTAGATACTCACAAGTTTACGTCTCTACCTTAACCAAGCATTTAGATGAAACCTTAGCGCTGTTAAAAGAAAAACTGTTCAACCCTGCGTTCACTCAAGAAGATTTCGACCGCATGAAAGAGCGTGTTGTTCAAGGCTTGCAGCAACAAGCGAAAACGCCGTCTAGCTTAGCCCGCCGCGCGCGTGACCTCGTTTTGTTTGGTGAAGAGAACCGTGTGAGCCTGCCGGATGAAGGCACGCTGCAAACTGTGCAGAATATCACGTTGGAAGATGTTAAAACGTTTTATGCCAATTACTATTCGCCAGATAAAGCGAGTATCGTCGTTGTTGGTAACTTACCGAAAAAAGACATGGTGAATACACTAGACTTTATTGGTCAGTGGAAGGGTAATACCTATGAATTTGCTGATTACAGCGACTTTCCCAAGTACGAAGAAAACCAAATCTTCTTAGTAGATAGCCCAGAAGCGGTTCAATCGGTAGTATTTATTGTTGATAGAAGCTTACCTTTTGATGCGACAGGCGATCACTTTAAGTCTCGCCTTATGAACTTCCCATTAGGAGGAGCATTTAATAGCCGCATAAATCTGAACCTTCGAGAAGATAAAGGCTTTACCTATGGAGCAAATAGTGGTTTCGTTGGTGGCAAAACCCTTGGCTGGTTTGAAGCAAGTACCGACCTCACTGCTGCTAACACAGGTGACGGTATCGCTGAAATTTTAAAAGAGATTAATCGCTACCGCACTGAAGGTGTAACCGAGGAAGAAATTGCGTTCATGCGCAATGCCTTTACGTTAAGCGACGCACTTGAATTTGAAACACCTACCAGTAAAGCGCGCTTTTTAAGGCAATTGCTTAGCTATGGTCTTGATAAAGGTTATCGTGAAGAGCAGCTTGCTATTATCAACAATATTGATAAGAAAACGATGGATACCTTGGCAAAGCAATATTTGAATCTTGATAAGATGCAAATTATTGTAGTAGGCGATAAAGCTAAAATTTTGCCTCAGTTAAACGCGCTATCGATGCCAATTATCGAGTTATCAGTAGAGAGTACCACCCGAGAAACGTTAAACTGATAGATTGATTTTTGTTGAATTTACATTATTGCCCCCCATAACAGGGGGCTATATTGACATAACGGACCACCATTTTGACTGTAGACTCATCCCGTTTTGAAGCGCGCATTGCTGCGCTTAAGTCACCCGAATTTCTCGCTGCGCTAAAAGATATTAGGCGAGGCGTTGAGCGCGAAGCCCTGCGTATAAACCCGAACGGTACGTTGGCACAAACACCCCATCCTAAACCGCTGGGGTCTGCGCTAACCCATGATTCAATCACCACAGACTTTTCTGAATCGTTGCTTGAATTCATTACGCCGCCAGAAAACAGTGCTGCCAAAACGATTTCTCAGTTAAAAGATATCCATAAATTCGTTATTGATAATATTGGTGAAGAGCAAATATGGCCGCTAAGTATGCCATGCTTTATAGATGATGAAGCGCACATTCCCATCGCCTATTTTGGTGAGTCAAATGTGGGCAAGATGAAGCGTGTATATCGCATTGGTCTGAAAAACCGCTACGGCAGTATGATGCAGGCAATTGCCGGCGTGCATTTCAACTTTTCTCTTCCCGAAACGTTTTGGAAGCTATGGGCTGAACTGAACGGAAAAGAACATTCTCAAGAGCAGACTTCAGCCGATTATTTTGGGCTTATCCGCAACTACCGCAGGTTGTGTTGGCTTATTCCTTATTTGTATGGTGCATCCCCTGCATTATGTGGATCGTTTTTAAAAGGAAAGGAGCATGCGTTACCTTTTAAAAAGGTAGGTAAGGGCACGGTATACTTGCCATACGCGACATCACTTCGCATGAGTGATTTAGGCTACACAAGTGCAGAGCAATCATCGCTTAAGATTTGTTACAACAAGCTAGACAACTATGTCACCTTGCTGCGCGATGCGATGAATACGCCGTCATCCCGGTTCAGCCAGTTTGCTGCAGGCGAAGAGGGCAATTATCAACAGTTAAGTCGCAACATCATTCAAATTGAAAATGAACTGTACTCGCCTATACGCCCTAAGCAGCCCACTCAGTCAATGGAAAAGCCAACAGACGCTTTGGTTAGACGCGGTATCAGCTACATCGAAGTGCGCGCTCTAGATGTAAATCCATTTTCGGCAATTGGTATTTCACAGACGCAATTCGATTTCTTAGATGTTTTTTTAGTGGCGTGCTTACTAATGCCAAGTGCAGAACTTGACGAAGCGCAGCTTAAAGAAGCTAAAGAGAATATGAATAAAGTGGTGTTAGAAGGGCGAAACCCTGATTTGCTCCTGCAAAATGGCGGAGAAAATATTTCACTACCTAACTGGTGTGCCTCGCTGTTTAAGTCCTTCGAGCAAGCGGCCGAATTACTCGACTTGGCCAATGATACGTCGCGTTATACACAAGCGGTGAACGTCGAGGCTGAAAAAGTGGCGGATCCGGCGCTAACACCGTCAGGTAAACTACTTGCTACTTTGCTAGAAAGCGACAAAGATAATGGCGTGTTGGGCTTAGAACTGGCACAAGCTTATCAAGCTGAGATGAAGTCTTTTGAATACACGGATACGGATGCTGCTGGTTTTGCTGCCCAAGCTGACGTGTCGTTTGCTGCTCAAAAAGAAATAGAAGCTGCTGATGTGAAAGACTTTGATACATTTATTCGTGATTATTTCGCTGAGGCCCCAGCAAAAAAAAATGCCTGACATAGGTCAGGCATCGAAGGGTTCCAGGGAAACACACATTTTACTAGAACATTAGTTAAGACAAGCTATGAACCAAAAGTTCAAAAAATTGGTTGTTTTTTTATCAACACTCATCGTTCTTTTTCCGCTGTTTATCGCTGGGTGTGCAACTACGCCTCCTAAAGACATCAGTAATTTGTGCGAAATATTCTACGAAAAGGACGATTGGTATGATGCAGCTGCTGATGCCCGCGATAAATGGGGTGTGCCTATACATGTTCCAATGGCCATGATGTATCAAGAAAGTTCCTTCCGCCACGATGCGCTTCCACCGCGTGATTACGTTTTCTTCGGGCTTATCCCTTGGGGGCGTGTTAGTTCGGCTTATGGCTATTCACAAGCGAAAACACCTACCTGGTCTGACTATATGAGAGAAACAGATAACAGTGGTGCGGATCGTGATGATTTCGAGGACGCTATCGACTTTATGGGATGGTTTATTTACAAGTCGCAAAAAGTGAACGGTATTTCTAAATGGGACGCCTACGCGCAATACCTTAACTATCACGAAGGATGGGGCGGGTACAAACGCAGAAGCTATGATAGAAAGCCGTG
This sequence comes from Alteromonas sp. BZK5, assembly GCF_014349115.1. Classification (NCBI taxonomy): domain Bacteria; kingdom Pseudomonadati; phylum Pseudomonadota; class Gammaproteobacteria; order Alteromonadales; family Alteromonadaceae; genus Alteromonas; species Alteromonas sp. BZK5. Next base: position 4,189 of record NZ_JACSOE010000001.1, read on the forward strand.
GTTGAAGAAAGTGGCGTCAAAAGTTAAAGCGCGCTCGCTGCGCTACGCTACGCAACTTAAGACCTGCGAGGAAGATCTTCAAAAAGGTTGGTTTATGAAGCTGTTTAGCTAAATTAAAGAAGCGAGAAAAAGCGACGTTATTGTCGCTTTTTTTATGCGTCTATGAACGTTGATTAAAATAAGTAGAAAAATATATTGAAGAAAAAAATTGAGGAATAGACGGGCGTCTATCCCTCAGCGACGCTAAGCCAAGACCGTTTTTTACCCAACGTCGAACAGGCATTTACAAGATAGTGCAAATGAGAATGATTTGCAATACATTTTTTTGATTAATTTTATGCCTCAATATGCAACAAATTTATCTGGCCCTAATCTTGTTCTATACTTTTCAAGTGGAGGAACGTATGGATATAGACAAGTTTAGTGCGCATGGCCTGGCACTTGCGCCCATGGAGGCTACTAACGCTGGGCAAGAAATTGTTAGTAAAGCCGTAGCATTGGGTCTAATTGCTACGGCAGTGGTGCTTCATGAACCAGAAGGTGTGGCAATGCAAAAGAAGTTTTGGTCTCGTGTTTATGAATCTTCAACACTAGCATTCGAATACTTCGACGACACTGCTCAGGCAACACTGTGGTTGAGTGAAAAAGTACTTGCTTGTCTGCAGGCCCACAATGTTAATCAGTTCAATAATGCCAGACGATAGCCATAACAGCCCTAACTAGGCGAACTCGCCCTGTTAAAACTGATCTTTGCTCAGTGCTCCACTCTATCAATTGAATGAAGGCATAACAGGAGGTAGCCATGGTAGGTAGTCAGCATCAATACCGTTTTTTCAACGTCAACAATGTTCTATTCGATATACCAAGCAATGTATACTACGATAGCGTTGTCGACGGGTGGTTTAGGAATATCGCAAGAGAGGGTCAGAAACTTGATAAGTGGGTAATTCTATCTATACCCGATAAAAGTTTAACGATTACACATACTGCCGCATCTCAACTTTGCTCACGGCTTCCCTTTCTGCGAACGTATGGATGTTTGGGGTTTCTTTTGCTTGCGAACCATGTAAACGCCAAAATCTTTCAACACAGTCTTCGAGCAACACCCCCCAATTTTGATATACAAGTTAGTGAGTCGATGGAGCAGCTGTGCCGTAATGCGGAGGCGTTGCTTGGTTATGAGGGAGACCTGAACATATTCAATCGTTACAACTAAGTATGGCAAAGCCCCAATTGTGATGGCGCGACGAATATGTGGATTCGTATTAACTGTATGTTGACCTGGATCAAATAATTAGGCCGACAGCTAACCACCAGGAATCGAATTTGATCTGGATCACATCCTCTATCTAACGCCTCTTCTACTATTTACTTAGTTGAAGAGGAGATTACTTATGTTGTGGACTATGATGAAAGACCCCGTAGTATGGGGCTCACTACTCGGTATAGGCATTATTGTAGCGATGATGATGTATTACACTTATTTGTTTATGCACAACAGTGCAGATGAAGACAAATAAGTCACCATGTATGGCTGTCCAGGCGCAAATTAACGCTTGTTGTTTTGAAGCGGTATGTCGATGAGTACCAGTAGTGCTGCTTGTCCACCGTATTCGAGGGGCGCTTGATGAAATGCACGTACGTGTGGGTGCTGAACTAAGTAATGGGGCAGGGCGGCTTTTAGCACGCCCTGACCAAAACCATGCATTACGCACACGCAATCTATCAGTTCTTTTCTTGCCGTGTGAATAAGTGCGGCAAGCTCGGCTTTTGCCATCTCTCGGGTAAGGCCATGTAAATCTAACGTCATTTCTGGCGAGTAGTCGCCACGGCGCAGCTGCTTCAAAATATGCGTAGACTCACCTTCTTGGCAAAAGCGCATAGGCCCTTCTTGCGGCAACGCTGCCTGGTACATATCAGAAAAGTCGAAGCTTGCCGCTAATTGCTTGCTGTGTTTTAGGTGTTTACCTTTTACCTGCTGTGACTTCTTAAATAACTCAACTTGCTTATCAGGCTCAACTTTATCTTGTGATAAAGGCGTCACTCCCTGCATTGCATCGGCAAATGAAAAGGTCTCTTCCTCGGTATTCGTAGACATATCTCCATTACGGGCGCCTTCCTGACTCGCCTGACTTTTATGGCGATGAGGTCCAGAAAGTTGCTTCTTTAATGCTTTGAGTTCTTTTTTAAAGGTTTTCATCAACAATAGCTTGGGTAAATACACTCGAGTTTAACGATTCAAAATGCCTAAATTATAACGAATAGAAAGATTCGGTACGTAGTTAATTATGTGAATCGGTATGAAGTTTGGGTATGATACCAGCTTTAAAATTTTTGATGTACCCTAACGCCATGACCGATAAGTTTTACCTTGAAGAAGCCATTGAAGATCTGCATACCCTGTTAGATATGACACGATGGGCAACCAGCCGTTTTAACGATGCGGCTTTGTATTTTGGTCATGGTACTGACAATGCATGGGATGAAGCGACAAGCCTAGTTATGCAAGCCTTACATTTGCCTCACCCTATATTGGAACAAGTTGGGGACAGCGTAATGACGTCTCGCTTAACGAAAAGCGAGCGAGAGAAGATTGCAGAGCTTGTTTTAAAGCGCGTGCAAACTCGCATGCCATTGCCTTATATCACAAACGAAGCCTGGTTCTGCGGTATGCCGTTCTACGTAGACGAGCGAGTGCTCATTCCTCGCTCTCCATTTGCTGAACTTATTCAAAAAGAGTTTGCGCCATTTGTAGAATCTACGCCTAACAGTATTCTTGATATGTGCACGGGCGGCGCGTGTATTGCTATTGCGCTTGCTCATGCATACCCAGAGGCGCAGGTAGATGCCGTTGATATCAGCACAGATGCATTGGAAGTGGCCGATATCAATATTCAGGAGCATGGTCTTAGTCACCGTGTTTATCCCATTCAGTCTAACCTGTTTTCAAGTTTAGAAGGGCAGAAATACGACCTTATCGTGTCTAATCCGCCTTATGTTGACGCAGAGGACATGGCTGACTTGCCTGAAGAGTATCACCACGAGCCTGAGCTTGCCCTTGCCGCAGGTGAAGACGGTCTGGAACTGGTTGATATCATGCTTAAAGAGGCGCCAACTTACCTTAATGACGGTGGCTGGTTATTCGTTGAAGTTGGAAATAGCGAAGTGCACATGAGCGAAAGGTTCCCTGGCTTAGAAGTCATTTGGCTTGAGTTCGAAAATGGCGGTTCAGGTATTTTCGCAATTCAGAAAAACACATTAGTACAGTATTTTAGTAGTAAGGATTAACAGTTAATTATGTCAGGTAACAGCTTCGGAAAACTTTTCACTGTAACCACGTTTGGTGAAAGCCACGGCATTGCAATTGGCGGTGTGGTAGACGGTTGCCCTCCAGGACTTGAGATCACAGAAGAAGATCTTCAGGTTGATTTAGACAGACGTAAGCCCGGCACCTCTCGTTATACTACGGCGCGAAGAGAAGACGATGAAGTACAAATTTTATCTGGCGTATTTGAAGGTAAAACTACTGGCACCAGTATTGGTTTATTGATTAAAAATAAAGATCAGCGAAGCCAAGATTACGGCAATATCAAGGACCGCTTTCGTCCAGGCCACGCTGACTATACCTACGATCAAAAGTACGGAAGCCGTGACTATCGCGGTGGTGGTCGTTCGTCTGCACGTGAAACGGCTATTCGCGTAGCCGCAGGTGGTATTGCGAAAAAGTACCTTAAAGAAGTGCACGGTATTGAAGTATTAGGCTATTTGTCTCAGCTTGGGCCGGTAACAGTAGATAAGGTTGATCACAGCGTAACCAACACTAACCCGTTTTTCTGTCCTGATGAGTCTAAGCTAGACGCGCTGGACGAGTACATGCGAGACCTTAAAAAGTCAGGCGACAGCATTGGCGCGAAAGTATCGGTTGTTGCGAAGAATGTGCCTGTAGGCCTAGGCGAGCCTGTTTTCGATAGGCTAGATGCTGAAATCGCCCACGCCATGATGGGAATTAACGCCGTGAAAGGCGTGGAAATTGGTGATGGTTTTGATGTTATTAATCAAAAAGGCAGTGAACACCGCGATACGCTTACTCCTGAAGGATTCACATCTAATCATGCAGGTGGCGTGCTAGGCGGCATCTCTACCGGTCAGGATATTGAAGTACACATGGCGCTTAAGCCGACCTCAAGTATTTCGGTTCCCGGTAAAACTATCAATAAAGACAATGAAGAAATCGATATCGTCACCAAAGGTCGTCACGACCCGTGTGTGGGTATCCGTGCTGTACCTATTGCCGAAGCCATGCTGGCACTGGTATTGATGGATCATCTGCTACGCCACCGCGCGCAAAATGCCGGTGTGCAGTCGACCACGAAACCAATTGCGGGTCAGGCATAGCAGTTTTTTAAATCGCAAGACCGCAATGCCAAGACTGCGACGTTAACGCGGATTAAAGATACACGCAGCATGAGCGCATGTTGCGCTAATTAATTTTATCATTCGCCACTGCCGGTTCTGCGCTAGTGGCGTTTTTGCATATGGAGATGTGAATTGTCACCAAATGGCCTAAACGATGCCAACAATACTGTGGCGAGCCCAGCAAGCAGCAAAACCGGCCTCTTTATTCTTGCTATCACCTACTGGCTTTACTTCGGTCAGCTTGGCGTGCTTGTGCCTTATTTAGGTATCTTCCTTGATGGGCGGGGATTTTCTTCTGCCGAAATCGGTGAACTTTTTGCTGTTATAACGCTAGCGCGTATTTTAGGGCCAGGCCTGTGGGCTGGCGTGGCCGATAAAACGGGTAATGCCATTGGCGTAATGCGTTTAGGCTGCTTGCTCACCGTACTAACTTTCAGTTCGGTGTTTTACTTCACCAGTTTTTGGGGGCTTACGTTGGCTTTCGGGTTAATGATGATGTTCTGGACAGCGGTGTTGCCTCAACTTGAAGTTATCACGATGAACACGGTGGCGAAAACCAATGCCACGTATGGGCAGGTAAGGCTATGGGGGAGCGTTGGCTTCATTTGTTTGACGGTCGGTGTAGGAAAGGCCCTAGATATTTTTTCTACCGATACGCCAGTGCACGCCAGTATTGGCGTACTCGCGTTACTGTTCATCAGTACCTTGTTCATACGTGCACCCAAAGAAGCTGCACCTGAAACGTCTACGGCGGGAAGTATTTGGAAATACGCCAAACAAAAACCTTTCGCCATCTTTATATTCGCTTCAGCGTGCTTGCAAATTAGCTTTGGTGCGTATTACGGATTTTTCGCACTTTACATGCGCGACCTTGATTACAGCGGCCAACAAACTGGCATCTTTATCGCGCTTGGGGTACTTGCCGAGGTCGGGATATTTCTTATTGCCCGCCGTCTGATTAGCCAGTTTGGCGTGTGGAATTTATTGTTTGTGAGCATCGCACTGACAGGGCTTCGCTGGTATGTCATGGCGGCATTCGCAGATACCTTTATGGTGATTGTGTTGAGTCAGCTTATTCATGCGTTAAGCTTTGGTTTAACGCATGCAGTATCGGTGCATTTTATCCACCAGTTCCTGCCGAAGGCGTATCAAAGCCGAGGGCAAGCGGTATACATCAGTATAGCGTTTGGATTAGGTGGCGCATTTGGAAACTACTTGGCAGGGCAGCAGTGGCAGCAAGGCACTAACGCCTATGAGACGTTCGTTACTGCAGCAGTTTTTGCAGCAATAGGCGCACTGTCACTGCTACTGTGTTCCAGAAAAGAAATGGAAAGTGCAAAGGCGGCTTAAAATCTTGTTCTGATGGCTGACCGCAGGCTTACGCCTGCGGTGCACGTTTACACTCTGATATCACGTCAATACCATCATCACCATTGTCTTGCTCTAAACGTACATCAAATTTCCACAGCCTGTGCAGGTGGCGCATAACTTCATCTTTTGAATCGCCTAGCGGAATTCCTCGCTGAGGAATATAGCGAAGAGTAAGCGAACGGTCGCCTCTTACATCAACGTTATGTACCTGAATGTTGGGTTCTAAATTACTCAAATTGTATTGAGCAGACAGCTTCTCTTTAATAATTTGATAACCCATTTCGTCATGAATAGCGCTCACCGCAATAAAGGGCTTGGTGGTGTCATCTTCAAGGGCGAATAACTTAAAGTCGCGAATAACTTTAGGCGATAAAAACTGACTGATAAAACTTTCGTCTTTAAAATTTTCCATGGCGAAATGCACGGTCTCAAGCCAGTCTTTTCCTGCGATACTTGGAAGATATTTATAGTCTTCTTCAGTGGGAGACTGACACACCCGTTTAATATCCATGAACATGGAAAAGCCTAACGCATACGGATTGATGCCAGAGTAATAAGGGCTGTTGTACTCTGGCTGCATAACGACGCTTGAATGACTGTGCAAAAACTCCATCATGAAGCGGTCGCTGACCAAACCCTCGTCATACATCTCATTTAGAATGTGGTAGTGCCAAAAACAGGCCCATCCTTCATTCATTACTTGGGTTTGTTTTTGCGGATAAAAATACTGCGAAACTTTCCGTACAATACGCACAATTTCACGTTGCCAAGGTTCAAGTAAAGGTGCGTTTTTTTCAATAAAATAAAGCAGGTTTTCTTGCGGTTCTTGTGGAAAACGAATTTTTTCTTTGTGTTTGCTATGCGGGCTATTTGGCAGGGTGCGCCAAAGCTCGTTCACTTGCGATTGCAGGTAGGCCTCGCGCTCTTCTTGTCTGTTTTTCTCTTCCTGTAACGAAATTTTCTGCGGGCGTTTGTATCGGTCAACGCCGTAATTCATTAGCGCGTGGCACGAGTCGAGCATATTTTCGACTTCGTCAAATCCATATTTTTGTTCGCATTTAGCAATGTAGTTTTTAGCAAATACTAGGTAGTCGATGATAGAGCTGGCATCGGTCCAGGTTTTGAATAAGTAGTTGCCTTTGAAGAATGAGTTGTGACCGTAGCACGCATGAGCCATAACGAGCGCTTGCATGGTAATGGTGTTCTCTTCCATTAAATACGCAATGCAGGGGTCAGAGTTAATGACGATTTCGTAAGCCAGCCCCATTTGTCCACGACGGTATTGTTGCTCAGTTTGAATAAACTTTTTGCCAAAGCTCCAGTGCGTGTAGTTAAGCGGCATGCCGATGCTGGCGTAAGCATCCATCATCTGCTCTGCGGTGATCACCTCAATTTGATTGGGATAGGTGTCTAACTTAAATTTTTTGGCGATGCGATCAATGTGTTGCTCATACTCTTCGATAAGTGGAAACGTCCAGTCGGGCCCATCGCTTAATAAGTGGCGTTTTGATGTTTCAGGCTTGCTGTTTTCTTTTGCCATAGCGTCGGTTGTCATATTAGGCTCCTTGCTGCGCATCTTGTTCAGAGCGTTTGAATAGCTCTCTGAACACAGGATAGATGTCGGCCTGTGTTTGTATGTGCTTACATACAAAGTTGTCGTGAGTGGCGGCCACTTTCTCGTATTCTCGCCACAAACTTTGGTGCTGCCTCTCGGTTATCTCTATATAGGCATAGTAACGGGTTGCGGGTAGCAGTTTAGCGGTAAGCAAGTCACGACACTGTGGCGAGTCATCAGCCCAGTTATCGCCATCTGACGCTTGTGCTGCATAGATATTCCAGTTTCCATCGCTGTAGCGCTCGCGAACGACTTCATCCATTAGCTTCAATGCACTTGAAACAATAGTGCCGCCGGTTTCTTGAGAGTAGAAAAACTCGTGCTCGTCTACTTCCTTTGCTTGCGTGTGATGACGAATGTACACCACGTCTACATTTTCGTAGGTTCGCGTCAAAAAGAGATACAGCAAGATATAAAACCGTTTAGCCATGTCTTTGGTGGCTTGGTCCATAGAGCCAGATACATCCATTAAGCAAAACATTACGGCTTTGCTTGAGGGAAGCGGACGCTTGTCATAGTTCTTAAAGCGCAAATCGAAAGTATCAATAAAAGGCACTCGGGCTATTTTGGCTTTAAGTGCTTCAATTTCTTCTTTTAATGCATTTATGGCTAACGTATTGTCGTGCTTGTCTTCTATAAGCAGTGCAAGTTTTTCTTCAAGCTCTCTCAGTTTCTTTCTATCACTTCCGCTTAAGGCAATACGCCTTGCCACAGAGCCTTTGAGTGAGCGAACAATATCTAAATTACTTGGCACGCCATCGGTCTGATAACCTGCGCGATAAGTTTCGTATTGGGTGACTTTATCAAATTGATTTTTCTTTAAGTTGGGAAGCGCTAAATCTTCAAAAAGTAGGTCTAAATATTCGTCTTTGGATATAGAAAATACGAACTCATCTTGGCCTTCGCCTTCATTGCTAGCGTCGCCTTCGCCTGCGCCCTTGCCACCGCCACCTGGCGGTCTATCAATTTTATCACCCGCTGTGAATTGGTCGTTGCCAGGGTGGACAATATCTCTACTGCCGCCGCGGCCGGTATGAAAAATTGGTTCAGAGATATCTCTGGCTGGAATGCTAATTTGCTCGCCAGAATCTAAATCGGTAACAGAACGTTTACCCACTGCATCAGAAACAGCGCGCTTTATCTGCTGTTTGTAACGCTTAATAAAGCGCTGGCGGTTTACCGTACTCTTACCTTTGCTGTTTAATCTTCGGTCAATAAAATGCGCCATACACACCTGCTTGTCTTGTTGTGAACTACAAATACCCGTGCTGAAGCACGCATTACACGCGCTTCAGCACCACATGCGTTTAGCGCTAAGACGCTTTACGTACGCGCAGGTACCATTCACACAGCAACCGAACTTGTTTTTGCGTATATCCCTTCTCGGTCATACGATTTACAAAGTCGTCGTGTTTTTTCTGCTCCTCTGCAGAGCCTTTGGTGTTGAAAGAAATAACCGGCAGTAAGTCTTCCGTGTTAGAGAACATTTTCTTCTCAATCACGGTGCGAAGTTTCTCGTAACTGGTCCATACTGGGTTTTTGCCGCCGTTATTTGCACGGGCTCTCAAAACAAAGTTGACGATTTCGTTACGGAAGTCTTTCGGATTACTTATTCCCGCAGGCTTCTCTGTTTTTTCTAACTCAGCATTCAGTGACGCTCTGTCGAACAGCTGTCCGGTTTCTGGGTCGCGATACTCTTGGTCTTGGATCCAGAAATCAGCATAGGTTACATAGCGGTCAAACAGGTTTTGCCCATATTCAGAATACGATTCTAAGTAAGCCGTTTGAATCTCTTTACCAATGAATTCCACGTAGCGAGGAATGAGGTAGCCTTTCAAAAACTCCAAATACTTATCAGCGGTTTCTTGAGGGAACTGCTCCCGTTCAATTTGACGCTCTAGTACATAAAACAAATGGACTGGGTTTGCCGCCACTTCTTGGTGATCGAAGTTAAAAACCCTGGAGAGAATCTTAAATGCAAAGCGGGTGGATAACCCTTCCATGCCTTCATCGACACCGGCGTAGTCGCGGTACTCTTGATAAGACTTGGCTTTCGGGTCGGTGTCTTTCAGGCTCTCGCCATCATACACTCGCATTTTAGAAAGTAGACTGGAGTTCTCTGGCTCTTTCAAGCGCGATAACACAGTAAACTGCGCTAAACACTCTAGCGTGTCTGGCGCACAGGGCGCGCCGTTAAGCTCGCTGCTGTCTAGCAACTTTTTGTAGATCTTAATCTCTTCACGTACTCGCAAACAGTACGGAACTTTTACAATATAGACACGGTCTAGGAAGGCTTCGTTATTCTTATTGTTTCTAAACGATTGCCACTCAGACTCATTTGAGTGCGCAAGTATAAGCCCATCGAAGGGAAGGGCAGAGAAGCCCTCTGTTGGGTTGTAGTTACCCTCTTGTGTAGCAGTTAATAGTGGATGCAGCACCTTAATCGGTGCTTTGAACATCTCCACGAATTCCATTAAGCCCTGATTGGCCTTACATAGTGAACCTGAATAACTGTAAGCATCAGGGTCGTTTTGTGCGTATTGTTCTAAGCAGCGAATATCAACTTTGCCCACCAAAGATGAAATATCTTGGTTGTTTTCGTCACCGGGTTCGGTTTTAGCGATACCCACCTGGTCGAGCACTGATGGATAAACGCGAACCACCTTGAACTGGGTAATATCGCCATTGAATTCATGCAGGCGTTTGCGTGCCCACGGCGACATAATGGTTTTTAAGTAGCGCTTAGGAATGCCGTACTCTTTTTGTAAAATGTCGCCATCTTCTTTGACATCAAACAGACAGAATGGATGGTCGTTAACAGGCGAGCCTTTCAGCATGTAAATAGGTACGTGCTGCATCAGTTCTTTAAGTCTCTCTGCCAGAGACGATTTACCGCCACCCACTGGGCCGAGCAAATAGAGAATTTGTTTCTTCTCTTCAAGACCTTGTGCGGCGTGTTTAAGGTAAGAAACGATTTGTTCTATGGCCTCTTCCATGCCATAGAATTCTGAAAAAGCTGGATAACGAGAAATAACGCGGTTTGAGAAAATGCGGCTAAGTGCCGGGTCGTTGGCAGTGTCGATTAATTCAGGCTCACCAATAGCTTGTAGCAAACGTTCTGCTGCATTTGCATAAGCGGTTTGATCCTCTTTACAAATTTCAAGGAACTCCCCAATGGTGAACTCTTCCTGTTTTCGCTCTTCATAGCGACTTTGATAGTGTTCAAAAATACCCATGAATACCCCTTAAATACGGAACCCCGTAATTTCAGCTTAGTAGGTATTTGGGAAAACGATAGTAATTATTGTGTATAGTTTTTAATCTTTTCGTCTAATGAAAAATGCAACTTTAATAAGAATTTAGTGTCACTTAATGAACAATAGTGCATAAAAAAAGCCCCGCTTGGAAGCGGGGCTTTTTATAACTGATACTTTACGCTGTTAAGAGCGCAAGGCGCTTAACGCTTCAGTCTTTGGCTTATGCAAAGTTGCTGCTTGCGAATTCCCAGTTAACCAGCGCCCAGAAATTTTCTAGGTACTTAGGACGCGCATTGCGGTAGTCGATGTAGTAAGCGTGTTCCCAAAGGTCAACAGTAAGCACTGGCGTAAGGTCGTCGCCAGAAATAGGCGTTTGCGCGTTGCTTGTGTTAACGATATCTAGGCTGCCGTCTGCAGTTTTAACTAACCACGTCCAGCTTGAACCGAAGTTGTTAACCGCTTTATCGTTAAATGCTGCTTGGAAGTCTGCAAATGAGCCCCATTTCGCGTTGATAGCTTCTGCTAGCGCGCCTGTTGGCTCACCGCCGCCATTCGGGCTTAGACAGTGCCAGTAGAACGTGTGGTTCCATACCTGCGCTGCGTTATTGAAAACACCGCCGTCAGAAGATTTGATGATTTCTTCTAGGCTTTTGTTTTCCATGTCAGTACCTTCAACTAGGCCGTTAAGCTTAGTTACATAAGTAGCGTGGTGCTTGCCATAGTGGTACTCAAGCGTTTCAGCAGAAATATGCGGTTCTAGTGCATTTTGTTCGTATGGTAATGCTGGTAATTCAAAAGCCATGACGGTCTCCATGTTGGTTTAGTATTGTAGTCTAAAGCCCACTTATCTTCGCCTGTTCAATAAGTGCATATTAATTCTATGTTCAATATACTGCTTTAGACGCTAAAGCATATCCCAAATGTGGGGATAAAGTCCTATAACTCAATGACAAAAATGTGAATTTTTTTTCAAAAGTTAAAATGTGACACTAATTTGTATTGCAATGTATGGGTAGATAACGATCCAGAGGTTGAAAAGATCAATTCAGCTATGGGTAATTAAACATAAAATTATGATACCCTTTCCCTTGATAAATCATTCATGCATTCCCATCTAACTGGGAATACACTTTTGTGCTCAGAGGAATCAAATGGATAATACTGAAAATCAATCAACGCTAGATAGAATCAAGCAGCAAATCGAAGAAAACCCAATTTTGTTGTATATGAAGGGTTCTCCTAAACTACCTAGCTGTGGCTTTTCTTCACAAGCATCGCAAGCGTTGATGTCATGTGGCGAACCATTTGCTTATGTAGATATTCTTCAAAACCCAGACATCCGCGCAGAACTACCAAAATATGCAAACTGGCCGACATTCCCGCAACTATGGGTTGAAGGTGAGCTTGTAGGCGGTTGCGATATCATTATTGAAATGTTCCAACAAAACGAGCTTCAACCGCTTATTAAAGAAACGGCTGCAAAGTACAAAGAAGCAGAGTAAATCTTGTTTCCATATACAAATCTTTAGGTTTGTAAAAACGATTTAAAAGCCGGCTTATAGTCGGCTTTTTTTATTAAAACCCGCCAAAAATCCCGCACTTTTATTCCCGTAAAAGTTATATAGACAGGTCAGAAATTAAAATCCTCTACGGAGTGAAAAAATATTTTTATTTTGTCGAAAAAGGTTTGTTTTTTAATATCTTGCGTTCTATAAAAAACATCATCTGACCGCAAATGAGTCAGTGTTGAAGGTAAAAAAATAACAACTACTCTGAGCATTTTTTAAATGTGTTTAAAACGCTGAAGTGTCTTAGAGAAACTCCGGGAAACCACCATGAATACAACCTTGTCTTTATTGACCAAAAACGTGCGCGGCGTATTAGCTGCATCAGCTGCGTTTTCAGTAATGGCCGTTGCACCTGTTTATGCGCAAGAAGCTGAAGAGAGTGCTAAGGCCGAAGATTTTGAACAAATTGCGGTAGTTGGTTCACGTGCAGCGCCTCGCTCGGTCGCTGACTCAGCGGTGCCAATTGATATTATTTCTGACGAAGAGTTTAAGCAGCAGGGTGCCACCGATATGGTATCTATGATGCAGACTGTTGTTCCGTCTTTTAACGTAAACGACCAACCAATCAACGATGCTTCAACGCTTGTTCGTCCTGCTAACCTTCGCGGTATGGCATCAGACCACACGCTTGTGCTTGTAAATGGTAAACGTCGTCACCGTTCTGCGGTTATCACTTTCCTTGGTGGTGGTCTTTCTGACGGTGCACAAGGTCCTGATATTTCTGTTATCCCAGCAGCGGCATTAAAGCAAGTGGAAGTACTTCGTGATGGTGCAGCAGCACAATACGGTTCTGATGCGATTGCGGGTGTAATTAACTTCGTACTTAACGATGCATCAGAAGGCGGCTCATTTGAAGCTCGCTACGGCTCTTACTACGAAGGCGACGGCGACATGATTCAGATGTCGGGCAACGTAGGTCTTCCGCTATCTGATAAAGGCTTTATTAACCTTTCAGCTGAATACCGCACTGCAGACGACACATCTCGAAGTGTACAGCGTGCCGATGCTGCTGCATTGATAGCGGCAGGGAACACCTTTGTTGCAGATCCTGCGCAAATTTGGGGCTCACCTGAAATCAAACACGACATCAAACTTTTCGCTAATGCAGGTATTGAGCTTTCTGCTACCTCAGAAGCTTACATGTTTGGTAACTACGCCGAGCGTGAAGTTGAAGGTGGTTTCTACTACCGTAATCCGCATAATCGTGGTGGTGTGAACGATGGTGGTACAAATGACGATGGCGAGCAACTACTGCTTGTTGGTGATTTAACCGGTGATATGTCAGGTAACTGTCCAACCGACATCGTAGTTGGTGATAACGTACTAGAGAACCCGCGTTATATTAACGAAGTTCAGAACAATCCTGACTGTTGGGCGTTCAACGAAATGCTGCCAGGTGGTTTCACACCTCGTTTCGGTGGTACGGTTACAGATATGTCACTTGTCTTTGGTACGAAAGGCGAACTTGACCACGATATCACGTATGACGTGAGCTTGAACCTTGGCCAAAACGAAGTTGACTTTGCTATTAGCAACACCATCAACCCGTCTTTAGGTCCAGAAACACCTACAGAATTTAGCCCAGGTCGCTATACGCAGTCTGAGCAAACCCTTGATATTGATTTCACTAAGCCGTTCGATGTTGGTTTATATGAACCACTATTCGTGGCAACTGGTTTCCAATATCGCAACGAAAGTTATGAGAGCTTTGCAGGTGATACTGCCTCTTATGAAATAGGTCCGCTGGCGACACAAGGCTTTGGCATTGGCTCAAATGGTTTCCCTGGCTTGGCGGCCAATAGCCAAGGTCGTGTGTCCCGCAACAACATCGCACTGTACATTGACGCAGAAGCGTATATTACTGAAAACTTCATGTTAGCCGGTGCGCTACGTTATGAAGACTTCTCTGATTTCGGTGACACAACGAAAGGTAAGATTGCTTTCCGTTGGCAAGCACTTGAGAACATCGCTTTCCGTGGTGCGTTCTCAACAGGCTTTAAAGCACCTACCCTTGGTCAAAGCAACGTGCGTAACGTAACTACCGCGTTTGGTACTGGTGGTGAACTTATTGACCGTGCAACACTGCCTCCGACAGATCCAGTGTCTCAACTTAAAGGTGGTGAGCAGTTAACGCCTGAAGAGTCAGAAAGTATCACGTTTGGTGTGGTAGCCGATTTCGATAATGGTCTATTCATTACCGCAGACTACTACAACATCGAACTGACTGACCGTATCAGTACTGCCTCTGGTATTGCGCTGACTGAAGAAGACATTGCCACGCTGCTTGAGCAAGGTATCAACGATGCGTCTAGCTTCTCTGAAATCAGCTTCTTTACTAACGACTTCGACACCACCACCGAAGGTGTAGACGTAGTAGCAAACTATTCGATGGATATGATGGGCGGTGAAACTAAGTTCTCACTTGCATACAACTGGACATCTACTGAAGTTGACCGCGCGTCGGATAATATCTCTGATTTCCGTATTCGCATGCTGGAAGATAACCTTCCAGCGGTACGTTACAGTGCAACAGCTAACCACACTAATGGCGACTGGCGTTTCCTTGCACGTATGAACTATTACGGTAGCATTTTCGAAGACCACTTAGATTCTGCACTTCCGATTGATAACGTAGGTTCAGAAATTACAGTTGACCTTGAAGTAGCATACAATTTCACAGAGCAACTTACTGTAACTGTAGGTGCGAAAAATGCCTTTGATGAATACCCTGATGAGAATACACAGTATGCCGGAATCGCAGGTTCGTTGTATCCAACAACCTCGCCAATTGGTATTAACGGTGGCTTCTACTACCTAAGAGGTGTTTACACTTTTTAATAGGTAAGCAATTACCTATAAACCAAACTTTCACTTAATGTTTCAAAGTTAAGGGGGCATTAGCCCCCTTTTATTTTATTAGGTGAAAAAGAACGAAAAAGCAGGCATGATTGATGCCAATGTAAGCAAATCGAAACACAAAACATTTAACATTATGACGAGAAAGTCGACAGTAGCTGAAACCTTTTTAAAATACCGCTCAAAGCTAATGCGTGCGGTAGGTTCTATTGTTGGCGCCGACGACATTGAAGACATCGTGCAAGAAGCTTTTATTAAAAGCTACGAAGCAGAGTTAAAACAAGAAATACAGTATGAGCGTACCTATATGCTCAAGACAGCGCGTAATCTAGCGCTGAACCATGTTGCGAAAGCTGAAAACAAAAATAAGCAGCAGCTCGATGACATGGATATTTTGCCTTATGAACTTGTAGGGCACAGTTTAGAAAAAAATGTAGAAAGCAAAGAGCGTTTTATTCATTTTTGCCGAGCGACAGATACATTGTCTGCTGATGTAAAACGCGTATTTTTGCTGAAAAAAGTATATGGCATGCGACAAAAAGAGATTGCAGAGCTTGTGGGGCTAAGCGAAAGCACCGTTGAGAAGCATGTCGCCAAAGGTTTAATGATGTGCTCTAGGTACTTAGCCGAGCTGTCAAAGGACAGTGCATCCCCCCGTGCCACTGCTAACGCGACTCAGGACATAAGCCGTAGTTAACATGAATAATATTCGCCAGTTTTCAAGCAAAGAAGATATCCAAGAGCAAGCATGCTTATGGATAAGCCGTCTCGATCGCGGCTTAAACAGTGACGAAAAGACGGAGCTAGATGCTTGGTTGTCGGAAAGTAATGCGCATCGTCAAGCTTTGCTTGACACCGCTAGCTTGTGGGACGACATGTCGGTATTAAATGAATTGAGCGGTTTATTCCCGCAGCCTACCTCACGTCAGTCGTCGAAAAAACGCAATATGCCTAAAACAGCGGTTTGGGGCATTGCGGCCACATTTTTAGTGATGGCAATTGCTGTTGGGGTAGTGGTTCAGCGCACGTGGCTAAATAGCACCCCTGAATTCGCAGCGGTAATGCAGAAAGTGCAAACGGGTGTTGGCGAACAGAAAAACGTGACGCTAGCTGATGGCTCTAAACTTCATCTAAATACAAACTCGGTAGTTACCGTAGACTTCTCATCAACGGCGCGCAATATCGTTTTATTGAAAGGGGAGGCACACTTTGAAGTGGCTCACGACACGTCTCGCCCGTTCTCTGTGACCGCAGGCAACAACACCGTTACCGCTGTCGGAACTGCTTTTAATATGCAATATGTGGATGATAATGCGTTTGAGTTAGTGGTTACCGACGGAAAGGTATTGGTGAAAGACCGCTTTAAGGCTTCATCCTCAAATGAATCGCTCTTCACTAAACGTCCTGTTGCTGAAGAAGGGCTTCTTATGTTCGCGGGTGAAAAAGCCACTGTACAAGGTAAAGTGGAAGCCCGTGAAAGCATGTCTCAAAATGACATTGATGACGATTTAGCGTGGCAACAAGGTATGATTGTATTTAAAGGTGAACCGCTAGAGGCCGTATTAGCTGAGATTGGCCGCTATACACCCGTTCGCTTTAACATTTCGGACGAAAGTCTGCGCAAGCGACGTGTAGCGGGATACTTTAAGGTAGGCGATATAGACGGTTTGTTGTCTGCACTTAAGAGCAGCTTTAACATCAACTACGAGAAAGTCACAGAAACAAGTATTGAGCTTAAGCTAGCGAAAAGTTAAATATTTCTGAAAGATAGGTGCTTTCTACTATTCGTAGTTGGCATCAATTTCTTTAATGTGACAATATAATTAAAATAATAAGCACATCGATTTTATATCTTGCAATACAGCAATTTTGCGATAAGCAGGCAAACCAAAAAGGCAATAGAAAAGCTGCATGCCCTAGCGTGTTCGGCCCAATGCCTTTCGCAAAAAAGAATGCGCAAATTCTCCCGTATCTTGTCCCTCTCGGCACTTCACATAGCGTCCGGCTTTTTTCTTTTCATAGCACCAGCGCCAACGCTTCATGCACAAACAGACAGCCCTTCGCAATCACCCGACCAAACCGAACCAAAATTGGGTGCTTACAGCTTTTCAATACCCGCACAAAATGCTAATGAAGCGCTAACCGAACTAGCTAAACAGGCAAATACCACATTGCTTTTTCCTTTTGATTTAGCAAAAAAAGTGAAAACAAACGCATTGGAAGGTACGTTCACACTGAATGAAGCGCTGGCACAGCTTCTTGAAGGAACAGAATTGGCGGTAGTAACTGATGAAAGCGGTGCGGTAAGTATTCGTTCTCGTTCATCGTTAGTGGCGAAGGAAACACAGCCACAAGATACCGAAAAGAAAACAGACGAGGGAGGCAATGGACTTGAAAAAATTGCGGTCGTCGGTACTCGTAACTCGCCTCGAAGTGCTGTTGACTCACCAGTTCCTTTGGATGTGATTGGTTCTGAAACCCTCAACTCACAGGGAAATTCAGACGTACTTTCTATGTTAAGCGTGATGGTTCCTTCGTTAAACGTAAACGATCAGCCCATCAACGATGCCAGTAGCCTGGTAAGGCCGGCGAACCTTAGAGGCATGTCCTCGGATCACACGCTTTTGCTGCTTAACGGAAAGCGACGCCATCGCTCTGCGGTAATCACGTTTTTAGGCGGAGGTTTATCTGACGGTGCACAAGGGCCTGATATATCGGTTATTCCTGCCTATGCGCTAAAGCAAGTCGAAGTATTGCGAGATGGTGCAGCAGCCCAGTACGGCTCAGACGCCATTGCAGGCGTGATTAACTTCGTACTTAAGGATGCTCGTGAAGGAGGGCATGTTGCGCTGAAAGTTGGCGGATACAGTGAAGGCGACGGCGAACTGTTTCAAGTGCAGTTGAATAAAGGCTTTGCTATTGGAGAAAACGGCTTTTTAAATGCAACGGCAGAGTATCGTCAGCAAAATGGCACGTCGCGCTCTGTACAGCGGATTGATGCGCAGAACTTGATTGACCAAGGGAATGTGTTCATCGCGTCACCGTCCCAAGTATGGGGAGCGCTTGATGTTAACGAAGATATTAAACTTGCGCTAAATGCAGGCGCAGACATTTCGTCTAAATCACAATTTTACAGCTTTGCCACTGCAGCAAGAAGAGAAATAAACGGTGGTTTTTACTTTCGAAATCCGCAAACCCGAGAAGGGGTGTTCAGCCGTACCGACCCAAATACTGGGGAAAGTCGTCTGATTGTAGCCGATCTCGACGGGCTGGAAAGTGGAATTGCTTGCCCTTCTATAACCTTGTCTAGTAATAGCGTATTGCTGGACCCCACGTATCAACTTATTGCAGATAACACAACGGCGCTTGGTGCCAACTGTTTTGCTTTCAACGAGTGGTTCCCTGGCGGTTTCACACCAAAATTTGGGGGGACGATAACGGACGCTTCTGTTGCGATGGGCGTTAAACATGAGTTACCTAATGGCTGGGCGATGGATGCCAGTGCGACATTGGGCTACAGTGACATTGAGTACACCATCTCAAATACAGTTAATCCATCGTTAGGGCCACAAACGCCAACGTCGTTTTCGCCCGGTGGTGTGTCGCAAGTAGAGCGAACGCTTAACTTAGATTTTAACAAACTCATTCAAACTATTTTCGACGATCCGGTTAGCATTGCCGTGGGCTTAGAATGGCGTAAAGAAACCTATTTTCAAAAGTCCGGCGACGAAGCGTCATATATTGCAGGCCCTTTCGCTCTAGAGCCGCCACTTGGGTTGAACCAAGGCTTTTCCATCGGTTCCAACGGTTTTCCGGGGTATCAGCCTCAAAGTGCCGGGCACTGGAGCAGAAGCAATTGGGCTGTGTACGCTGATTTGGAATTTTATGTTACCGAAGCATGGCAGTTTGGCGTGGCCACACGTGTAGAGCATTTCAGTGATTTCGGCTCGACATTTGATGGCAAATTGAGTACTCGCTATAAATTAAATGATATTTTTGCATTACGCGGATCTGTAAACACCGGTTTTAAGGCGCCAACAGTGGGGCAGAGTAATGTTATCAACGTAACTACCGCCTACGGTGTTAACGGTTTGGAAGACCAAGCAACGCTGCCTCCAACTGATCTTATCTCACTGCAACTAGGCGCAACTCCGCTTACGCCTGAAGAATCGGTGAACTTTAGCCTCGGGCTTGTTATGCAGGCAAGCGAGAACTTTTTTGCGACGCTCGACTATTTCAATATTCGCCTTTCTGATCGCATTAGTACGACATCTGCAATCCCGTTAACCGACGACGACATTAGTGCGCTTATTGCCCAAGGGCGTCCAGATGCGGCGAAATATAATGCTGCAAAGTATTTTACAAATGACTTTGACACAAAAACTCAGGGTGTTGATTTAGTTGTTAACTACAATTTTGCGCTAGCTGATTGGTCAAATTCTTTACTTCTTGCCTTCAACTGGACAGACACACAAGTAGAGCGGGTTACACTTTATCCTGCGCAAGTGAGGGACGAAATACGGCTTCTACCTAATCTAACACAGGCAAGAATTCGTATGCTGGAAGATAACTTGCCTGCTCATCGAGGCAGTATCACGCTGGAGCAATCGAAAGGAAATTGGGCATTTACTTGGCGGCTTAACTATTACGATGAGTTTTATGAAGACCATCTTGATGCGTCCGCAGGCATGGACATATACGGCAATGCGTTAACCACATTCGATGCCCAAGTTGCATGGAAAGTACTGCCTCAAACACAAGTTACCCTCGGCGCCCAAAATCTGTTTGATTCGCTGCCTAATAAAAATCCTTTTCAAGGTGAAGTTGGCGCACTCTACCCACCTACATCGCCTAGCGGTATCAATGGGGCTTTCTATTATGCAGGCATTGAGTACACCTTTAACTAGGGCGTGTTTCAGCAAAGCTACGTAGTTAAATAGCACGCTGCACTCAGTGAAAGTAAGAAAATGAGCCTAGCTCTGAGTTTGAAAGGACAACAACCGATCGTTTTAGGTGACGATGTGAATATTACTTAGGTATTTAAACTAGGATATGACTTAGGCCACTTAAAGAAATAATCGTGATAATAAATATGGTGTTTTAAGTCTAGCCAAGGATGCTAAGAGCGATGACGTTGCGTGTTAAGAATACGCGGGTTGGCTAATTGCCTAGCCAACGTCTTTGAATAGGGACTCATCGACGATAGTTTGGTCAATGATCTGTTGCGCCATGTTGATGCACTTACCGCATTGTGAGCCAAGCTCTAAATGTTGACGTAACTCTCGCATATTTCCCACACCGTTTTCTTCAACCGCTGCGCGAATGCTTTTATCAGTTACCCCATAGCACATGCAAACAAACATTAAACGTACTCCAAATGAATCTGTAAATGATAATAATTGTTATTCTTTGCTTTGGCAAGTGGATAATGACAAATTTAATACAAGGTAATTGAAGAAAGACTGAACAGTGTGGGTGGATGTTAAGCGGTTATTGGTATGATCAGTAAAAAAACTCGTTGTTTAATATTGTTATTTGCATATTCGTACCTATTTTCTTTGAAGGAAATTTCTTATCAAAGTGGTTACGCAACGTAATCACTTCTATTATTACAATCCAAATATAAATGGAGAGACTCATGAGTGTATTAGTTGGCCGTCCAGCACCTGACTTTACTGCAGCAGCGGTACTTGGTAGTGGTGAAATTGTTGACACTTTCACACTAAGTGAAGCAATCAAGGGCAAGAAAGCTGTTGTATTCTTCTACCCACTAGATTTTACGTTTGTTTGCCCGTCAGAGCTTATCGCCTTTGACAAGCGTTTCGACGAGTTCAAAAAGCGTGGTGTTGAAGTGATCGGTGTTTCAATCGACTCTCAGTTCTCACACAATGCGTGGAGAAACACTCCGGTAAATCAAGGTGGTATTGGTCCGGTTAAGTACACCCTTGTTGCTGACGTTAAGCACGACATCTGCCAGGCATACGATGTTGAGCACCCAGAAGATGGCGTTGCGTTCCGTGGTTCATTCCTAATCGACGAAGAAGGTATGGTACGTCATCAGGTAATCAATGACCTTCCACTTGGCCGTAACGTTGATGAAATGCTACGCATGGTTGATGCACTAGCATTCCACCAAGAGCATGGTGAAGTTTGCCCAGCGGGTTGGACTGAAGGTAAAGCTGGTATGGATGCGTCGCCTGAAGGTGTCGCTAAGTACCTATCTGAAGAAGCAGACAAGCTATAAGCTAAACTGTTTAAAGATTATAAAAAAAACAGCGCCTTTTGGCGCTGTTTTTGTTTATATCAGTTTGAATAAAACTACTCTTTATTTTCTACAGGCCATCCGCCTAGCGCTTTATAGCGATTTACCATATAGCAAAATAGCTCGGTGGTCTTTTGGGCGTCATACAGCGCACTGTGCGCTTCACTTTGGTCAAATGCGATCCCCGCTGCACGGCATGCTTTTACCAAAACAGTTTGGCCTAAGGCCAATCCAGCAAGGCTGGTGGTGTCAAATGAAACAAACGGATGGAACGGCGTGCGTTTTATATTGCAGCGTTCTATCGCGGCATTGACGAAACTCTGATCGAACGTTGCATTGTGAGCAACAATAACTGAACGTTGGCAGTCTGCATTTTTTTGCGCCTTGCGGATGCCTTTACATAAGTCCTTCATGGCTTCGCTTTCTTCAATAGCCCCTCGCAATGCACAATTAGGATCGATGCCATTAAATTCTAAGGCTGCTGGCTCTAGGTTAGCGCCCTCAAAGGGGTCAATGTGATAATGAAAAGTTTGATCAGGATGAAGTATACCGTTTTCATCCATTTTCACCGTTACCGCGGCTAATTCTAACAGAGCGTCAGTGCCTGCATTAAATCCGGCTGTTTCAACGTCGATAACAACGGGAAAGTAACCTCGAAAGCGCTGGGAGAGAAGGGGCGGGTTGGCAGACATAAACACTCTTGTAAGACTCGATTGCGTTAATTGGTTGGTGACTAAAATGCGTACCAACCTGCGAAGCATATTGCGTAAAAGAATTATCGCAAGGATACTCTCGAGTTGCCAGTTGCAATTTATAAACTGTTAAATCAGGGGGCTAGCAAAAGTACAAAACGCGAATGGTATTAAACGCTAAACTTTTCTACAATTTGGACGATAATCAAATTAAGCGTGAAAAAATCATTAGGCACATTTCTTCTTTTTGTGTGAGCTAATTTGATTCATTATGTTCGGTAATTTGTGCACGTAGTGTTGTCTTTTACCTGTGTTAGTCTGATTTTCGTTATGGTGTCGAAATGGTGTCGAAATTAAAATACATCGCTTTATTGGGGATGCTGGGGTCATTGTCTTCCCACGCTGCCATGCGGCAATATTCTGCAACCATAGAAAGCTCCAACTGGCGAATAGACAAAGACACGCGACTTCAGTGTACCTTGAACCACGAACTACCCGGTTATGGCGAAGCCATGTTCACGAGCTCAGCGTCGAAGCAGCTTAATATGGAATTTGAACTGGACATGTATTTGCTGCCAAGCAAATTTGATATGGCTGCTGTTTATTCTGTACCACCTAAATGGATGCCCGGCGTTGCGCCTAAAACCATTGCCGACATGTCTATTCGTAAACAGTACAATGGCGACCTTCCGCAGGATGCGGCTTGGACTATGTTGTCTGAATTAGAAAAAGGCTTTTGGCCCACAATCTATTACCAAGATTGGTATAACAAATACGACCAAGTGAGTGTGGCATTAAACGCTAGCAACTTCTCTGGTGTGTATCGTGAATTTGTGAAGTGTGTATCGAACTTATTGCCCTTCGGTTTTGATGACATTGCCTACACGGTATTGTCGTATCAAAACAACAGTACAGAGCTAACCAAATATTCGCAGAAGCGCTTAACCATGATAGGTGAATACTTAAAAGAAGACAGCGAGCTTGAGCTTGTGCTTCTTGATGGTTACACCGATAGCTACGGCGGTCGCTATAATAATGAGCAGTTGTCTATTCGACGTGCTAACGAAGTAAAAAGCTATTTGACTACGCTAGGTGTACCTGAAGATCGAATTCAGTTGACAGGCCACGGTGAGAAACGCCATATTGCGCCAAACGATACGCGAGAAAGCCGCGCCCAAAACAGACGCGTGGTGGTGCGACTTTCAAAATCCTAGGCGCTAATTATCGCGCCTACACTCGCTTTAAAATGCGTTAGTTTAATTTTTCTCGCCACCTTAATACCGGTACTAAATGATCGGTGAAAACACCGTCAGCACCTACCACCTTGTCTAAAACTTCCAAGACTTGTTCTGAACTCATACCTGCTGGTAGTGCATCATGTCGGTAGGTGTAGGGGTGGATTGTCAGGTTATTTTCGTGGGCGTAGGCAATCCATGCCGCGGCTTCTATTTTTCCTTGAGTCATCGCTTCATTATCGAGTAAATGGCCTAACCAAGGGCCTATGCCATCGGCATACAACGCAACCTGCTGCATGCCTTCCTGAGTGCGCAGCCAGTTATAATCTGTGTCGCTTTCGCCCCAGTCGTTTTCGCCAATCAGCATCACAACTTTGCCTTTATAGCCCAGGGTTTCACGAACGCGCTTAACTTCGTTAAAATCGAAGCATTGCAGGTAGCTATTACCGCTCTCTCCACCAAACCCGTAAGCATTCAAAGCATCTACAACGATTTTACTGGCATCAACGCCTTCTTTAATGTGAAAGGCAGGGGACTTTACTTCAGGATAAACCCCGACAGACGTTCCAAATTGGCGATTTAGCTCGCTGATTAGCTCAAAGTGTTCATTTAACGTGGCAACTTTAAAATTAGCATGTGTGCCGCGGTACCTATCTTTAAAAACTTGCTTCCCGTCACTGTTAGCGCGCTCGTGTACCCGCAGTTGTCGCAGTTCTTCAAGAGTAAAATCACGCGCGTAATAGCGGCCGTCATCGCGGTGGCGTGCAGGAAACACATCTTCTACATTGGTGACCGTTTCTAAGTGGATGTCGTGTAGCACAACGGGTATGTCGTCTTTGGTGATAACAACATCTTGCTCAATAAAATCGGGGCCCAGAGAAAAGGCGAGGGTAGCTGCTTCAAGGGTATGCTCAGGTAAATAGCCCGACGCGCCGCGATGGGCTATCACGGTAAAGTGCGTTTCAACATTTTCTTTTGTGTCAGCGTGTATTTGTCCATTCTCGTTATTTGCAGCCATGGCCGAAAACGTACTGCCAGCAGCAACTGTACCGGTAAAAGCGACAACCAACGCTGGCAGAATAGCGGCCAGTTTTGCTTTTGGCTGACTGCGCAAGCCGATATTGTGCGCTGCTCGAGGCTTCCGACTTATCGCTGTTCTAGCTTGGCTTTTGTTTTTATCATTTTGCGAAAATAATAAGCGGTTACGTAGCATGTAGTATCACTCCATGTGGTTTTTATCGTTTTTCCAGAGCCGCACGTTTTTAAGTTGATAGTTTGGCGATTTAAGCGTTCAAATCGCTTTGACTACGCTGGCTGCATCTTCAGTTCTTGTTTTTGAGCCATTTCATAGCGAAATGGATTTATTTTGTATGAGTTCTATTGCATACCCATCGGGGTCGCGAACAAAAGCAATAACTGTGGAGCCGCCTTTTACTGGCCCCGGTTTACGATATACATCAGCGCCGTTTGTTTCTAAGTTTTCACAAAACTGATAGATATCATCTACCTCAATCGCAATATGACCATATGCGTTACCCTTATCGTAGGTGTTGTCGCCCCAGTTGTAGGTAAGTTCTATGACGGTACTCTCGGTTTCATCGCCATATCCCACGAAAGCTAGCGTGTATTCATACTCTTTGTTTTCAGACTGGCGAAGAAGGCGCATGCCCATGAGTGAGGTATAAAAGTGAAGAGAGGCCTCTAAGTTTTCAACTCGAAGCATGGTGTGAAGCATTCGCA
Organism: Alteromonas sp. BZK5; assembly: GCF_014349115.1. Classification (NCBI taxonomy): domain Bacteria; kingdom Pseudomonadati; phylum Pseudomonadota; class Gammaproteobacteria; order Alteromonadales; family Alteromonadaceae; genus Alteromonas; species Alteromonas sp. BZK5. Next base: position 29,201 of record NZ_JACSOE010000001.1, read on the forward strand.
TAAGAGATTCCTTTTTTGAGCCATCGGAATTACTCGATGGCACACTGCACTGTGATTGCGTGTTGGCCGTAACTTTTTGTACACATAAATACGATGAGTACTTTATTTGAGTAAACGCAAACAACACGCTTTTATGTTAATCAGGAAATGTTAACGCTTTAAGACAGTTTTACAATTCTCGTTAAACGTACTATACCAATCCGCATAGATAATCACCCACTCAGAAGGCGCTGGCAAGTTTCCTAGCGAAGCGTGGGAATGCAGGAATGGCTGTTCCCTTTCAAGTGCCTTGAACAACCATACGTATTCAGCTTCGCCAAAAAAATTTGTAAAAAAGTTGTGTTTTGGTTAAAAAATAAACTGAAAACTAGTGGACATTGCTCGCAATTACCTGTACCTTTCGCATCGCTCTAGATATGTTATTTGCTTTACCTAATACTGCGCTGTACCTCTTTTTTAAATCCTTCAAATTGAAGTTTTATATAGATATACAACTGCTTTACTAGCTTGGAGATGTCTATAGCTATTCGGTGGTTTTCCACCATCACATCAATTTTTTAAAAGGTTTTTATTATGTCTAATTCTGTAAACGGTACAGTTAAGTGGTTCAACGAAGAAAAAGGTTTTGGTTTCATCACTCCTGAAGCTGGCGGCAAAGACGTATTCGTACACTTCCGTTCAATTGCTTCTGACGGTTTCAAAACGTTGAAAGAAGGCCAAGAAGTTAGCTTCGAAGTTGAACAAGGCCAAAAAGGTCCTCAAGCTGCTAACGTAGTAGTTCGATAAGACCTCTATGCTTATCTAAGGTCATTTCTCTTTTCTGAAGTGACCTCAAAAAAGTGGGCTCTTTCTGAAACGCTATGTTCACGCTAGAGCCTAATTATCGTTTTTCGATTTCTTTACCCAACCTGCGAGGAATTCAAAACAAACAACATTAATAAAGAAGTATTTACTATGCAATTTCAAGATTCTATCTCTACCTTTAATAGCGCCATGTCAGGTGCGTTAATCTCAAATATCTCCATAAATAAAACAACCGTTGCTTTTAAACATGCGAATACGTATCGGCATGTAGAGCTGCCATCAAGGCAAGAGGCGAAGCGATTTGTTGCCCAGCTTATTCAAGCGCAATAAAGCTTGAGTATTTCGGACGAGGTATATTTACCAATCCACATAGATCATTGCCTACTCAGAAGGCGCTGGCAAGTTTGCTAGCGGAGCGTGGGAATGCAGAATGGGTATTAGCAGAGGCGAGGGTAAGCAGAGCACTGGTAAGCATTGGCCAGCACGAGATGCACTGACCAATGTTTGATGATTACTAACGTGTAACTACTGTTTAGCTTTTAAGTCAACGTCCGAATCGGCTAACAAGTATATACTTGCTGCGTAGGCTGCAATGTTTTGCGCAAGCTCATCGGGGTCAATTTTATCTAAGGTATCATCTGGCGTATGGTGAAGATCAAAGTAATCTCTACCGTTTTGATTTAACCTAATCGTTGGTACGCCTTTCGCTGCTAGCGGAATAATGTCAGGGCCGCCGCCAGCAATGTCTGAACCGCCACGCACTATACCTAGCGGTGATAAAATCTTCGCGATTTCATCGACTAGCACAGTCGCTTCGGGATTCACATTTGACACTACTTGCCAGATAGTTTGCGCACCAAAGTCAGACTCTGTGGCCAGAACGTGATTTTCAAGGTTCTTTTCGTGTTGTTTAGCGTAAGCAAAGGCACCTAATAAGCCCACTTCCTCAGCGCCAAACATGACCACACGAATGGTGCGTTTTGGGCGCTCTGGTAAAGAAGCAATCAACGCAGCCGCTGCCGTGGTAATAGCAACGCCTGCGCCGTCATCAACTGCACCCGTTCCTAAATCCCAGCTGTCTAGGTGGCCGCCAATAAGGATAATTTCTTCGGGCTTCTCACTGCCCACTAAATCCAGTATTACGTTGCCGCTGTTTACTTCGCCTTTCCATTTCGATTCAGAGTGAAGCGACAATGACAGCGGTTTACCTAAGTTATGTAAACGTCGTAAATGGTCTGCGTCAGGGTTTGAGATAGCGACTACGGGGATATCTGCCCAATTATCGCCGTCTGAGCTCATCATGCCTGAGTGAGGAAAACGATGAGAGTCAGATCCTACTGAGCGCACGACCAGCGCTTCAGCGCCGCCGCGTTGAGCATGTTGCCAACCAATTCGGCGACGTTGGTTCGCTTGACCATAGCCTGCACCTGTTTGGCTTTTTACCATGGCGTCGCCGTCTACAAATGCAATTTTGCCTTTAAGGGCACCATCTTTAACTGCGGTTAGCGCGTGAATATCTCTGAAATAAACGATGTCTGCATTGATCTCGCTTTCAGAAGGCGCTGCGCCGCCAAGGGCTGTGCCGTAAAGCGGTTGGGCATAAGGCGCCGTGAGTGAAATGTGTAGGTGGCCTCTATCCCAAAATGGCATAGTGAATTCTTCTATGCTGACTTTATCAAAACCTAGACGCTCTCCTACCACCACGCCCCAATCTCTAGCTCGTTTTTCTGCTTCAGAGCCGCCCAGGCGAGGGCCAATCTCAGTGGTTAGTGATTCAACGATGCTATAGCCTAAATCACTTTTCAGGGCTTTTTGAATTAATGCTTCCGCATTTTTCTTTTGCTCGTCAGTAATGGGGGAAGTTTCTGCAAAAACACCAAAACTGCATGCACTTACTAATGCACCAAACGCTAGCCTTCTAGCGATAGTATTCAATCGAGACATGTGTTCTCCATGGATTTATTTTTATATTTCTTTTTTTATTTGCGCGAGCAAAACTCTAACCCATCCATCATAGCCAATTTGGTAGTCCCTTTCGAGGCAAACCACAAGCGTAAGTCGTGTGTTAGTCGCAAAATTTCTTTTAAGAGAAAATAAATGGAGAATAAAAAAGGAGCCTAAGGCTCCTCTCTGAAAGTTTCTATTTACGCTTCTTCTTAAGCGCCAATTTTTGCTTCTTCTCTTGTTCTTTCAGCACTTCGTTAATAAAACTCTTTCTGCCGAACTCACGTGTGATAACACACTTGTTTAAGTCGAAACCGCGGGCAGGGCAGTATTCTCTGCCATATAGGATGATTTGCAGATGCAAATCGTTCCACCTTTCTTTTGGGAACAAGCGTTTTGCGTCACGCTCTGTCTGCTCAACACTCTTCCCGTTCGACAAACCCCAGCGATACATTAATCGGTGGATATGAGTATCTACGGGAAAAGCAGGAATGCCAAAGCCTTGAGACATAACCACAGCGGCAGTCTTGTGACCCACTGCGGGCATGGCTTCTAGCGCTTCAAAGTTTGCAGGCACTTCACCGTTGTGCTGCTTGATGATCATGTCAGACAAATGCCAAATGCCTTTGGACTTCATGGGAGATAAACCACAAGGACGGATAATGTCTTGAATTTCTTCAATACTCATCAATACCATGTCGTACGGATTATCTGCCCGAGCAAAGAGCTTTGGCGTAATTTGGTTAACGCGCTCGTCTGTACATTGCGCCGATAGCAGAACCGCAATGAGTAACGTATATGGGTCTTTATGATCTAAAAAGATAGGAATTTCCGGATAAAGGTCATCCAGTATTCGCATGATTTCTTTTACTTTTTCCTGCTTAGAAAGCGGCTTGGCCGGCTTAGCTACATCATTCATTTCTAAATACTTTTTTGTTTTTGATTTTTAGCGTTTAGCTTTCAGCTGTAACGCGTACCCGTTCAGCCTTCACTGCAGGCGATGTTTGCTTAGCGGCTAACTTTGCATCAATACTGTTTTTGATAGCAATGAGAAGACCCATACCTAAAAAGGCACCAGGCGGCAGTATCGCAAGCAAAAACGGATTTTCAGTGTTGAAAAGCGTTATGGTCCAGTTCTCAGCAATTGAGCCAAACAGTCTGTCTGCCCCTGCTAGCAATGTACCTGCACCCAATATCTCGCGCATACCACCTAAAATGACCAGCACTGCGGTAAAACCCAGTCCCATCATGAGTCCGTCGTAGGCAGAGGCGAGCGGCCCGTTTTTCGACGCAAAGGCCTCTGCGCGGCCTATGATGGCGCAGTTAGTTACAATCAGCGGAATGAAAATACCTAGCGCTAAGTAAAGGTCATAGGTGTATGCATTCATTAATAGCTGAACAATGGTAACGAACGCAGCAATGATCATAACAAAAACGGGAATGCGGATTTCGTTTCTTACCACATTACGAACGAGTGAAACGGTAACGTTACTGCCAATGAGTACCAACATGGTAGCAAGGCCTAACCCGAGACCATTGATAAACGTCGCGGTAACGGCCAATAGCGGGCACAAACCTAACAGTTGTACCAGCGCAGGATTGTTCTTCCAAAGCCCTTGTAAAGACAGGTCGCGAAAATCAGTCACGTTATAGCTCCTCTACACTATGAGGTTGAGCCTCATTCACGTTAATCGCATCAATTGTTTCAACGGAATCTGTAATTGCGCAGGTGTTAGGAGCGTTGAAAAGTGCAGATTGGTTGGCCTGTGCATAAAGCAAGGCTTCGCGTACTGCTCTTACTACTGCTCGCGGCGTGATGGTAGCGCCAGTGAACTGATCGAACTCACCACCGTCCTTTTTGACCTGCCAAGGCGCCAAATTGTCGGGTGAAAAAGGCTTGTCACTGAACGCCGTTATCCAATTGCTAACGGCAAGCTCTATTTTATCGCCAAGGCCAGGGGTTTCTTTGTGTTCGATAACGCGTACGCCAAGCACCCTCATACTGATTCTATTAGTGTTGGGCGCAGAAATATCGGACGCATTCTCGTCTTGCTCCGATGGGCTCTGAGGTGTTGAGTCAAGCTCGGACAACTCCGAGAGCGCTAACGCGGTGATATTGAGATTTTCGCTCTCACCGTCGAGCGAGTCAGTACTCGAGCTGCCTTGTGTGTTTCCACCAACGTGTGCATCCACTTTTACACCAACAACGATATCGATATCTCCACTGTATCCGTCTGGAGCAGTGGCTTCTAATACTAATGCGCTAGGTTGGCCGTTTAACGTCGCACGATATATTTTGTGGGCTTTTTTGTTGCCAAGTTCAGGTGCATTGACCTCTGTGCAGTTGGCGTAAAGGGCATTGTCGTGGAATTCGCTAGGCACGACTTCATTAAGTACGCTTAGCAGTTTTTGCTGCTTTTGTTGCTCAATTTTATCTTGGGTGCCAAAAAATGTGAGTGCTATTAATGTTGTGGTAACAACGGCAAACGCACCTAACATAAGGCCGTTTTTGGCCAGGCTTTCTTTCATCATTAGTGTTTACCTCGACCTTTTACGTTTTTGCCGTACACGCGAGGACGGGTATAGTAATCAATTAAAGGCACCGCCATGTTCATAATAATAACCGCAAACGCTACAGCATCAGGGTAACCACCAAAGGTACGGATTATTACCACCCAAAAGCCAATAGCTGCACCAAATATAATGCGGCCTCTTGGTGTTGTTGACGCTGAAACCGGGTCGGTGGCGATAAAGAAGGCGCCTACCATTACTGCACCGTTAAACAGGTGAAATAGCGGTGAAGCGTAGTAATCGGCGTTTGCTAAATGAAGCAGTGATGCACAAATAAACACGCTTAGCAGCATACCTCCCGGGATATGCCAGCTGATAACGCGGGTCTTCCAAAGGTAGAGGCCACCAAGTAAATACGCAAGACTCACCATTCCCCACCCAGCACCAGCAGCTTCGAATACCCCGCCATCGAAGATTGGCTTCGCTAATGATTCTGAGTATGTTACTCCTTGCGTTAGGTCGGTTTTCAATGTGTCTAACGGTGTAGCCATAGTTACACCATCGGCAATGGTTTTGAGTTGAGTGACATCGTATCCGCTAGTAGTAAAACCAGTAAATATGAGTGATACCGAATCAAAGAAACTTGGCGTAATGCCAGCGTGAGTCGCAGGAGGCAGCCATAGGCTCATAGCCGCAGGGAATGAAATAAGCAGCACCACATACGCTATCATGGCAGGGTTGAAAATATTAAAGCCAAGCCCGCCGTAAACCTGTTTAGCCACCGCAATAGCGAAGAAAACACCCGTTACCGTCATCCACCAAGGTAGGGTAGGAGGAATACTAATTGCGATGAGTAAGCCGGTTAATACTGCGCTGTAATCTGTTAATGTGCGCTCGATGGGGCGATTTCTTAAAAATAAAATCACGCCTTCAATGACCAGTGCACTCACTACTGCAATGATGGCTTGAATGAGCATTCCCCAGCCAAAAAAGAAGGATTGTGCAATCATGCCAGGGAGCATGGCATAAATAACCATGCGCATGACTTGGGCAGTATCGCGTTTAACCCGTTGGTGTGGTGAACTCGATAAACTTAACTTCATTATGATTCTTTCTCTTGTTCAGCTGCTGCTTTTTTTGCTTTAGCCTTTGCTACTGCAGCTGCAATGCGCGCTTTCTTTTCATCTTGTGCCGTCGGTTGAGAAGGCGCTTGCGTACTTGTTGCTTGACCTACACGGCTAGACGATTCGCTCTGCTCATGTGCTTTACTACTTTCCTGTTCAGCAGTATTTGATGAGGTCGCTAAATTGCCATTACTGTCTTGAGCAAGTTTCTTTGCTTTAGCCTTTGTCACTGCTGCAGCAATGCGCGCCTTTTTCTCGTCAGCTTCATTTGTCGAGGCAGCGTCGTTAGCATCAGTTTGCTCGCTTCCTTGATGTTCTTCCTGCTTAGCCGCTTTTTTGGCTTTCGCTTTCGCCACCGCAGCAGCAATGCGCGCTTTTTTTTCATCCGCTTCGCTCAAGTTGTTAGCAGGATCTGATGCGCTATCACTCTGAGCACTATTATTTTGATCGCTGAAGCTCTGAAAACTGGCTTCTTCTGGCGAGTTACCGTCTTGATTCTCAATACCAGCCTCGCCATCAGGGCCAGATGCTTGCGCTTTTTGCGAAGCGGCCTTTTTAGCTTTCGCTTTCGCTACTGCCGCTGCGATCCTAGTCTGCTTTTCATCTAGCTGTTCTTTGGAGTGACTGTCTGGTTGCTCATCTAATTGAGTTGGCGCACCTTGCTCTAAAACTGACTTATCAGGCTGCCCGTCTTCGCTATTTTTAGCAGCTTTTTGCGCTTTAGCTTTAGCGATTGCCGCGGCAATACGCGCTTTTTTCTGCGCTTCAGCGTTTAGCTCTGAATTAGCTTCAGTATCGGAAAGTTCGGTATGCTTTTCGCCTTGAGAGCCCGCAGGTTTTTCTGCTGAAGATGCTTCAGACTGGCTGGCTTGCGCGGCCTTTTTGGCTTTTGCTCTAGCGATAGCGGCAGCAACTTTAGCTTTTTTCTCATCTTCTGGTGATGATGACTGGTTACTTGGCTGTTCTGTGGTTGATGGTTCGACAGCGCTTTCATCTCGCGTTTCGTTTTGAGCTTGTGCGGCCTTTTTCGCTTTTGCTCTGGCGATTGCTGCAGCAACCTTTGCCTTTTTATCATCTTCTGGCGATGACGCTTGCTCAACTTGCTTATCCGCGCTTTCAAGTTGAGCTTCGTTCTGGGCTTGTGCGGCTTTTTTCGCCTTTGCTCTGGCAATAGCTGCTGCTACCTGTGCTTTTTTATCGTCTGCCGCAGTGCTTGGCTCGTTGGTATTTGTTGTATTACTTTCATCCTTTGCGTTGGCCTGCATAGCCGCTTTCTTTGCTTTCGCACGCGCAAGCGCCGCCGCTACTTTGTCCTTGGCCTCAGTTGCGCCAGCATCAACAGCGCTATTCGCATTATCGGCTACTGCATTTTCTTCTTTGGCTTTGTTGGCGGCTAATCGTGCTTCTTTTGCTTTTCTATGTTTTTCTTCGCGCTCAAGTTTTTCGCGCTCTAAACGTTCTTTACGTGCTTCAAAACGCTGTTTAGCTTTTTCGGCCTTGTTCTTTTCATCACGCTGAATGCGTATTTCGGATTTAGCCTGGCGGTAGTAATGCACCAGTGGGATTTCACTGGGGCAAACGTAAGCACATGCGCCGCACTCTATACAGTCGAAAAGGTCGTATTCTTCGGCTTTATCGTATTCTTTTGCTTTGGCGTGCCAAAACATTTGTTGGGGGAGCAACGACGCAGGGCATGCGTCGGCGCATGCGCTACAGCGAATACAGGGGCGCTCTGCATTGTCGTCTACCAGCTCTTTTTTTGCAGGAACCAGCAAACAGTTTGTGGTTTTAACTACGGGGATCGTAGCGTCTGATAAGGTAAAGCCCATCATAGGCCCGCCCATAATCACTTTAGGTGCTTTCTGTTTTTTCGGGTTGTAGTTTGCTTCATCCAATAGATGAGAGACGGGCGTACCCAACAACGCTCTAAAATTGCTTGGTGATTCAACGGCTTCACCAGTTACGGTAACAACCCGTTCAATCAGCGGCTTGCCGTGTAAAATAGCATCTGCAATGGCATAGCAGGTACCAACGTTGAACATCATCACGCCTACGTCGGCAGGCAATCCATTTCTTGGAACTTCTCGGCCAGTCAGTACCTGAATCAGCTGTTTTTCGCCGCCGGCAGGGTATTTAGTCTCAACGCTAACAACGCGATAGTCTTTCTTATCCTGACAGGCAATATTAAGTGCTTCGAAAGCCTCTGGCTTGTTGTCTTCAACCGCAACTACAATGGCCTTCGGCCCAATAAGGTGAGTAAGAATGTCTAGACCCTGGCGTATTTGCCAGGCGTGCTCACGCATCAATCGATCATCGGAAGTAATGTAAGGCTCGCACTCAATCCCATTTAAAATAAGAAACTCAACAGGTTTAGATGTTGAGGTTTTTATATGGGTAGGGAAGCCGGCACCACCCATTCCTGAAATTCCTGCTTGGCAAATAGCTTCTATAAGCTTGTTCTTATCTATGTCGCTATAATTTGCTATTGGAGAGAGGTCGCACCATGTGTCTTTACCATCAGGACGTATCGAAATACACATTTCTGTTAGGCCGCTAGGATGCGCTACAACATGCGGAGCAATCGCAACAACCTCGCCCGAGGTTGGCGCATGAACTGGCACAGAAAAAGGCGATGAGCTTTGCGAAAGAATTTGGCCTTTCAATACGGTATCGCCAACTTCTACGCAGCAGATACCGTCTGAGCCAATGTGCTGCCTTAAAGGAACAATCAATAATTCGGGTAACGACGGTTTCTTTATTACTGATGTATTAGATAGAGATTTCTTATCGTCGGGATGTACGCCACCTGGAAATGAGTACATCTTTCCCGCTTCAAGGGTTTCTATAATTGAATCAAAACTTGGATACATCACAATTACGACACCATTTTGATGGGGATATCACCTTTAGGCGATGATTTAAAATCCCACTTCCATGTAGAAGTTGTTTGAGCAATTGGCACCATGTCGATACAGTCGACAGGGCAGGGATCTACACATAGGTCACACCCAGTACATTCATCAGTAATAACCGTGTGCATGTGTTTGGCGGCACCTAAAATGGCGTCGACAGGGCAGGCCTGAATACATTTGGTACAGCCGATACATTCGTCTTCGCGTATAAACGCGACTTTTTTAACGTCTTCTTCGCCATGAGCTGCATCAAGGGGTTTAGGTTCAACTCCCATCAAGTCTGCGAGTTTTTTAATCGTTGCCTCGCCACCAGGTGGGCACTTATTAATATCATCACCTTCAGCAATTGCCTCAGCATAAGGCTTGCAGCCCGGATATCCGCATTGGCCACACTGAGTTTGTGGTAGTACGGCATCTATTTGCTCAACAAGCGGGTCGCCCTCAACTTTAAAGCGAATGCTCGCGTAGCCCAGAACCAAGCCAAAAATAAGCGCAAGGACGCCAATGGCAACAACGGCGAATATAATTGCGGTAGATATCGTCATTACACTTTCACCAGTCCACTAAAGCCCATAAATGCTAGGGACATGAGACCAGCGGTTATCATAGCGATTGAGGCACCTTTAAAAGATACAGGTACATCAGCAGCAGCTAAACGCTCACGCATGGCCGCAAATAACACCAGTACAAGAGAGAACCCCACAGCAGCGCCAAAACCATAAATAAGACTCTGCATGAAATTATGCTGTTCGGTAAGGTTTAATAGCGCTACACCAAGCACTGCACAGTTGGTTGTGATAAGAGGAAGGAATATACCTAACAATCTATATAAGGTAGGGCTGGTTTTGTGCACGACCATTTCTGTGAACTGAACCACCACCGCGATAACAAGAATAAAGGCAAGCGTTCTAAGGTAACCGATGCCCAGTGGAGCAAGTAAATAGGTTTCCACTAGATAGCTCGATGCAGAGGCAAGGGTGAGAACAAATGTGGTGGCCATAGACATGCCCATGGCAGTTTCAAGTTTGCCAGACACACCCATAAACGGGCATAAGCCGAGAAACTTAACCAACACAAAATTGTTAACCAGTACTGTACCAATCAATAGCAGTAAAAATTCAGTCATGAATAACGCAATTCCTTCGAGGAATTTTGACGGACAATGCCCGCGAATTAAAAAGAAAAACAGATTAGGTCTATTATCCCTTTTTAGAACGGGTTTAACAACTTGATTGAATTAGGGTTATTTAATGTCTAAACGCGTTGTTTTAGGAATTAAAATAGAATGAAGTGGGTGAGGCGATTAAGAGCCAACTAAGTGGCTCCCCCTCCCCGACTCGAACGGGGGACCTGCGGATTAACAGTCCGTCGCTCTAACCAACTGAGCTAAGGGGGAATCGACACCTAAGTTGTTTGCTGAAGTTGGCTCCCCCTCCCCGACTCGAACGGGGGACCTGCGGATTAACAGTCCGTCGCTCTAACCAACTGAGCTAAGGGGGACCTGTGCTTCAACGGAGGCGAATATTAAAGACGTACTTAGGAACTGTCAACAACATAAATGAAATATTTGTGCTGACTGCGCAAAAAATAGCTTTTTACGGCTTTTATGTTCATTTTGTCGTCAATGCTGAGAAAATGATGGTTAATAACTGCACATTATTCCCTCATTGCTTATGAACAAGAGGTTGTTTTAGTAATTGATAGTTTTACCCATCTCGTTTTCTTATATATCTCACTAAAGTTAAAGGGTATAACTAAATGGAATAAAAAAGCGCTTCCATACTGGTATTATGTACAGGCTTTAATAAATCTGTAACCTGTACCTGAGGATTAAAAGGTTAGTCACCACTTACGTGCTGAGAAATTAATCGAGCACGAAATCCCGCCGAATATGGTCTGGCGTTAGTTATCCACTAAATCTGTGGATAACTATGTTGATAGCTTAGAATCGCTGTAGTTATTTACGAGATCGCGTACGTATTGATCTAATGAGGTTATGGCGTTATTGAGTGGATAATCTTTTTAATACAGTGGTTTAGGGTGTTTTTTTTGATCTTGTTTCTCGATCGGAATAGATCGGTTGAACAAAAAGTAGCTTGTGTGTTAATTCAACGAATGCCTAAATGCTATTCAATGAAATCCATCTTAATTCTCAATGCCTTACATTTTGTTAACATTTTTGTGTGTCTTTTAAACGCTCTATTTGGATAGCTAGATGCGCCCGAGACGTTTTGCCTGCATATTAAAAGTGAAACAGGATAGAAATTAAACTGTAATGAACACATACGCACGTGTTTTGATTTATTTTTACAAAAAACTCGTAGTTTTGTGGCGTAGCCAGCGAAATGGGTCATCGCACGTACTTTTGTCAAAAACATCGCTTTTCATACAACCCTCTTATGCTTTGTTTTGTTTGTCGAATACGCATAGCTAAATAGTGTTCACTCTTTTACACTAACGCGCAATTGATGAGGGGATTTTAGTTTGCCGGAGCTCAAGTGATAAAAAGTAACGCTAAACAACGTACTTCCGACTTATTGGAAGGAGATATAGGTACTACGTTAAAGCGTATGACTATTCCCATGATACTGGGTATGGTAATGATGATGAGCTTTGGACTTATCGATACCTTTTTTGTGAGCTTGTTGGGCACCGACCCTTTAGCCGCTATTAGTTTTACCTTTCCCGTTACTTTTACCGTAATAAGCCTAAACATAGGTTTAGGTATTGGTACCTCTGCAATTATAGGCAAGTTACAGGGCAGTAAAGAAATAACCAAGTCTCAACATTATGCGACGGGTTCATTAATGCTGTCCGTTTTGCTTGTGGGTGCACTAGCTGCAATTGGCTTTTTCACCATAGAGTCTGTGTTTAAGTTGCTTAATGCAACAGACAATCTAATGCCGTACATATCTGACTATATGGGGCTATGGTACTTGTCGAGCATCTTTCTTGCCATGCCGATGGTTGGCAATAGTGTGCTGCGAGCGTGTGGCGATACCCGCACACCCAGTATTGTTATGGCAGCAGGCGGCGGATTAAACGCGTTGCTTGATCCTATTTTCATTTTCGGCCTTGGGCCCATTCCGGCAATGGGAATAAAAGGTGCGGCACTCGCTACCTTTATAGCGTGGATAGTTGGTGCATTATGGATTCTTTATATTTTAGCCGTTCGTCGAAAGTTGATGTTGCCTCGACTGCTGACACTTGCCGAGCTGCGTGATAGCAGCCGTGAAATTCTCAAAATAGGACTACCTGCGGCGGGCGCGAATATGCTTACCCCTGTTGCCGGTGGCGTGATGACAGCTGTAGTTGCTGGTTACGGTGCTGAAGCGGTTGCAGCGTGGGGAGTGGGAAATAGAATGGAGTCTATTGCAAGTATTGTTGTGCTAGCACTTTCCATGACACTGCCTCCATTTATCAGTCAAAACGTTGGGGCAGGCCAAGTAGAACGGGTAAAAACGGCATATTCGCTTACATTGAAATTTGTTCTGGTTTGGCAGTTCGCCATTTTTCTTGTCATGTGGGGACTATCTAGCTGGATAGCCGTCGCCTTTGCTAATGAAGCAGAGGTAAGCGTACTAATACAGCTGTTTCTTATGATTGTACCGCTGGGTTATGGCATGCAAGGCATTATCATTCTGACTAACTCATCGTTGAATGCCATGCATCGCCCAATGACGGCATTAACGTTAAGTGTCATCCGCTTATTTGTTTTCTTCGTACCTATCAGCGTTGCGGGTAGTTTTCTATTTGAACTGAAAGGGTTATTTGCAGGAACGGTCATTGCCAATATTGCAATGGCGTGTGTTTCATTTGTTGTTTTCAAACGTGCGATTACTCAGTTTGAATCAGATAAAGAAACGTCTGAGCACAGCTAATACAAGAGCGGCTATTTAAGGCTGTGCGTTTTTAATGTTGAGTAGTTTGACCGCAAGCAAGATGTTAAGCAGTAAGCTAAAGAAAAGGTTAAGTAAATGAGTAGAGGGTTTGAGCTTCATTCTAAATACAAGCCAGCAGGCGACCAGCCAAAAGCAATAGAAGCTTTGGTGGATGGCCTAGAAAGTGGCTTGGCCGGCCAAACACTGCTTGGTGTTACGGGGTCGGGTAAAACCTTTACCATGGCTAATGTCATTAAAGAAGTGCAGAGACCAACGCTTATTCTTGCACATAACAAAACCTTAGCGGCTCAGCTTTACGGTGAGATGAAAGAGTTCTTCCCCAATAACGCCGTAGAGTACTTCGTTTCATATTACGATTATTATCAGCCAGAAGCCTACGTTCCAAGTACCGATACCTTTATTGAGAAAGACGCGTCAATCAATGATCATATTGAACAAATGCGACTGTCCGCAACTAAAGCGTTGATGGAGCGCAGAGACGTAGTCATTGTAGCGAGTGTGTCGGCTATTTATGGTTTGGGGGACCCTGAATCCTACATGAAGATGCTATTGCATCTTCGCCAGGGCGACACCATGGACCAACGTGACATTTTACGTCGCCTTGCAGAACTGCAGTACAAGCGTAACGATTTAGCGTTTGAAAGGGGTACATTTCGTGTGCGTGGCGATGTTATAGATATTTTCCCTGCGGACTCTGAAAAGCAAGCCGTAAGGGTCGAGCTTTTTGACGATGAGATAGATAAAATTAGTCTGTTCGACCCGCTAACCGGGGCTGTCGATAAGTCAGTTATTCGAGCAACGGTTTTTCCTAAAACGCACTATGTAACCCCTCGAGAGAAAATCCTCAATGCTATTGAGCATATCAAGGAAGAACTTGGCGATCGCAAAAAGCAACTTCAAGAGGCGAATAAGCTGATTGAAGAGCAGCGTATTTCACAGCGCACCCAGTTCGATATCGAAATGATGATGGAGCTTGGCTATTGTTCTGGGATCGAGAATTACTCTCGCTATCTTTCAGGAAGAGCACCGGGCGAACCACCTCCAACCTTATTGGACTATTTTCCAGCAGATGGCCTAATGTTTATCGACGAGTCTCACGTAACTGTCTCTCAAGTAGGGGCAATGTATCGCGGGGATCGCTCTAGAAAAGAGACCTTGGTGGAGTTTGGTTTCAGGCTGCCGTCGGCGTTGGACAATCGTCCGCTTAAGTTTGAAGAGTTTGAACAGATTTGCCCCCAAACCATCTATGTTTCTGCGACGCCAGGCGATTATGAATTAAAGAAAACTGACGGTGAGATAGTAGAGCAGGTTGTGCGTCCAACGGGTCTGCTAGACCCTGTTATTGAAGTACGTCCTGTAGCCACTCAGGTTGATGATGTCTTGTCTGAAATTCAAAAGCGGGTAGAGCTTGACGAACGTGTGCTTATTACTACCTTAACCAAGCGTATGGCTGAAGATTTAAGCGAGTATTTAAATGAGCACGGCGTTAAAGTTCGTTATCTGCATTCGGATATCGATACCGTAGAGCGAATTGAAATAATCCGAGACTTGCGACTGGGTAAATTCGACGTGTTGGTAGGTATTAACCTTTTACGTGAAGGTTTAGATATGCCGGAAGTGTCACTGGTGGCGATTTTAGATGCCGATAAAGAAGGCTTTTTGCGAGCCGAGCGTTCATTAATTCAGACTATTGGTAGAGCCGCGCGTCACGTGAATGGTAAAGCTATTTTGTACGCTGACAGTATTACCAAGTCGATGAAAAAAGCGATGGACGAGACTGAACGCCGTCGTGAGAAGCAAATGGCGCATAATGAGGCAAATGGTATAACGCCGATGCGACTTAACAAGCCTATTACCGATATTATGGACTTAGGCGACAGCGCGCACCCTGCGTCTGGAAAAGTCAGACTGCGCAAAGTTGAAGAGAAGAAGAAGCAACAGAAAACAGCAAGTGCTACTGAATTAATGGACCAAATCACGGAGCTTGAAAAGCAAATGTTTGAATATGCGCGTGAGCTTGAGTTTGAAAAAGCAGCATCATTGCGTGACGATATTGAAGCACTTCGAAAGCAAGTTGTTACACTCTCTTAAAAATGACGATGTGTCCCGCTAGCTGAGGCTGTATGTGGGTTCTTTCCGTATAAAACCGGATAACTCACTACAGCACTTTTCCTTTTGATGTAAGAAAATCCCCCTTTTTTCCTGTGGACAATACGACTTGACGTCAGTTTTTGGGTAGCACAAAACTCAAATTTTTAATAAAAAATGAGATGAAAAGCCGCAAAATGTCGTTGTAATAGCACAATTAGTTGAATATAGTTCTAAGTTGAGTATCGATAATTATACCTATAAACAGGTGCTAATATGCTTAATCGTCTTCAGGAGTCAGATATAAAGCTACTGCGTGTGTTTTACGCTGTAGCGAGCTGCAACGGATTTACTGCGGCAGAACCCGTGTTGCGTATGCAACGACCCAACATCAGTGCAGCCATCAAAAAACTGGAAGAACGTTTAGATTTGGTGTTATGTCATCGCGGTCGTGGTGGCTTTCAAATGACAAAAGAGGGTGAGGTGGTTTTCCAAGAAACCAAACGCATCTTTAATGCCTTCGACAACTTTGTCTTCAATCTGAAATCGCTGCATGATGACTATTCTGGTCATATCACTTTGGTCTTGATGGCTGGTCTTCCGCTTTCTATGCACTTAGCCGTAAGTAAAGCGGTTAAAAGTACAATGAAGAAGTTTGACGATATTCACGTTAATATCCAAACTCGTTTATACAATGAAGTTGAGCATGTCGCTCTATCTGGTGAGTGCCACCTCGTTGTTTCAACCTATGACATGGTCAAACCGGAATCAGTAACTTTTCATCCTGTCGGCATCAAAACTGAAGGGCGATTGTACTGTGCGCCTACACACCCTCTGGCAAAGTATCGTGATACTGATTTACCAGAAGGCGTAAAAATTGGTGATTATCCTGCCATTGGTATTTCTGGATTGTCGTCGGCAAATTACATTGAAGATGAAACCAGATTATCGATTCAAACTTTTTCAGACTCATTTGATGCAGCGATGTCTGCGATTATGACCGGCGAATATGTTGGTTTGCTGCCAGACTATATGGCGAAAGAGCAGGGCGCTGCACTTGGGCTCGTACCTATTGCAAAAGGGAGCTTATTTAAATTTAGTCACGAACTGTTTGTAATGAATGGAAAAAATACGCGATTAAACCCAGTATTACGTCACTGTATTAAAGAATTGAGCTACTTCATTTCAGAGAGTCAAAAGTAGTAGCAGCAAGCACCTGCGATCACACCTCTTATTGTTTATAAATGCTTGGATTAAAGCGTTTATAAACAATAAGAGGTGTTTTTATTTCAGATTACGCTATTCGTATTCTAGAGGATCGACGGCGTTATTTTCCTTGAACGCCTCTAAGCGCTCTTCGCACGCACCGCATTTTCCGCATGCTTTTTCTCTGCCGTTGTAACAGGTCCACGTTTGGCCGTAATCCAGTCCCATTGACAGACCATCGGTCAAGATAGCGGTTTTGCTGTCGTCGATATAAGGCGTCATAATCGTAACCGGTGTATAATTCGCAATGCCGCACACATCATTCATTTTATGAACAAACTCAGGGCGGCAGTCTGGGTAAATGGCGTGATCGCCAGAGTGAGCGCCATAGTAAACTTCGTTAGCGTCTAAACTGACCGCGTAGCCAACGGCCAGCGATAACAAAATCATGTTGCGATTGGGCACCACGGTTTGTTTCATGCTTGGCTCTTCATAGTGGCCTTCTGGAACTTCGATATCTGAGGTTAACGCTGAACCCCCTATGAGCGTATTTATGGCGCTAATATCTACAATTTTGTGGGGAACGTTAAGCGAATTACACACGTTGGCAGCATAATCGAGTTCTTTCTTGTGGCGTTGTCCGTAGTTAAAGCTCAGTGCATGAACTTTTTTGCCTGCTTTTAGCGCCTTATGCAGCACTGTGAAGGAGTCCATGCCTCCTGAATAGATAACAACAACGTTTTCTGACATAGTTTTTCGAAGATTTAAGAAATTATGCCCGAATTTTATGTGATCCTTGGTAAAATCCCAACATACAATCGTTAAAGGGTGTCAAATTGTCTGTAATGTCCACATTAAACATCAATGAGATGTTTGAAACTATCCAGGGTGAAGGTGCTCACACTGGTATTCCCTCTATCTTTGTTCGTTTACAAGGCTGTCCTGTGGGCTGTCCATGGTGTGATACAAAACATACGTGGGAAATTAAGCCTGACTTGAGTGTGTCGCCACAAGCTGTGATCACAAAAGGCGAAGAGTCTGAAACCTATTTCATCTCCAGTGAGGAGGCTTTGCTGGCTGAGTTTGGGAAACAAGGCTATGTGGCAAAGCATGTGGTTATTACCGGCGGTGAGCCATGTATGTACGACCTACGTCCTCTGACGAGCCTACTTCACGACAACGGATACACAACACAAATAGAGACCAGCGGTACTTTTGAGGTACTTTGTGACACGCGTACGTATGTGACGGTTTCTCCTAAAATAAACATGAAAGGCGGATATGACGTCTTAGTAAGTGCGCTTGAAAGAGCGAATGAAATCAAGCACCCCATCGCAATGCAAAAGCATATTGACGAGCTTGATGCGCTGCTTGCTAATGTATCGTCATTAGACGGAAAACAGGTTTGTTTACAACCAATTAGCCAGCAAAAGAGAGCCACAGAACTTGCAGTGCGTACTTGTATTGAACGTAACTGGCGGCTATCTTTACAAACACATAAATACATTGGTATTGAATAAGTGTTTGAAATGCGCCGCCTTTGTGGCAAACACGTCTTGCGCTTAAGTATTCAAATTAACAAAGGACATAAAGAAGATGCATAGCTTTAATCTGCTAAAAAAAGCCGTGATAGCGGCCGTCGCTTTATGTTCTTTTACTGCTGCATCAATGGTTGAGGCCGCTACTTGGACAATCACTTATCCGCGTCCGATTGACGACTCAGATGCCCGTGCTCAATATCCGATAGCACTGCTTAAACTTGCGCTCGATAAAACCGGCGTAAATTATGAGCTACGCCCTTCTGATCGTATATTGCTGACGGGCAAAGCGATGCGTCAGCTGCGTGAAAACAGAGAAGTTAACGTAGTATGGAGTATGACGGACAGCCAGCGCGAGAAGGAACTGACCCCCATTCGTATTCCAATCGCAAAAGGGCTTATAGGTCTTCGTGTTTTCGTTATTAACGAAAATAAAAAGACGAAGTTCGACGATGTCTTATCGCTGACCGACATGCGTAAACTTATACCCATTCAGGGTGAAGAATGGCCGGACACCAAAATTCTTCAAGCCAACGGGTTTAACGTGTTTACTGTGCCTGAGTTTCGCGAAGCGTATGACATGATTAAACAAGGTAAAGGAGACTTCTTTCCTCGTTCTGTTATGGAAGTGGACGCAGAGCTGGAGGTGGAAGGTCGTCGTAACAACCTTTACCTTGAGCCTTCAATGGCGCTGTATTACCCCACAGCTATGTATTACTTTGTAAGTTCAAGTAATAAGACGTTAGCGAATCTTATTGAAACAGGCCTTAACAGAGCCATTGAAGATGGCTCTTTTGATGCGTTATTTGAATCTACGTACGCCCCAATCTTAGCGTCTTTAGGGGTTAATGAGCGTAAAATTTTCACTCTCGAAAATCCGTTATTACCCATTGAGACCCCTCTTACTAATTCTGCTTTATGGTATAAACCAAAAACAGAAGCTTCAAAAGAATA
Source organism: Alteromonas sp. BZK5 (assembly GCF_014349115.1). Lineage (NCBI taxonomy): Bacteria > Pseudomonadati > Pseudomonadota > Gammaproteobacteria > Alteromonadales > Alteromonadaceae > Alteromonas > Alteromonas sp. BZK5. Next base: position 48,184 of record NZ_JACSOE010000001.1, read on the forward strand.
AATAGACAATAAAAAACGCGGCTTAGGCCGCGTTTTTTTTAAATGTTAGCTCTGCTTGTACGATTGTCTATTAAGACTCGCCAGCGTGGACGCCTTTCATCGAACGGCCAGAAGGATCTGCGTTGTTTTTAAAGCTCTCATCCCACTCAAGTGCTTCTGCTGTACTACACGCAATAGATTTACCGCCTGGCACACAGCGCGCCGCACTTTCTTGAGGAAAGTAGCTCTCGAAAATAGTGCGGTAGTAGTAGCCTTCTTTGGTGTCTGGTGTGTTAACTGGGAAGCGGAATTCCGCTGTTGCAAGTTGCTGATCAGTCACTTCGTTTTCAACGAAATCGCGAATTGAATCAATCCACGAATAACCTACACCATCACCAAACTGCTCTTTTTGGCGCCACAGTACTTCTGCTGGAAGGGTTTCTCCGTTATCAAACGCTTTACGAAGGATCCACTTCTCCATTTTTCCATCTAGACACATTTTGTCTTGTGGGTTTAAACGCATAGCTACGTCAATGAAGTTCTTATCTAAGAATGGAACACGAGCTTCTACACCCCATGCCGATGTGGCTTTGTTAGCACGCGCACAGTCAAACATATGTAGACGATCAAGTTTACGTACCGTTTCTTCGTGGAATTCTTTGGCGTTTGGCGCTTTATGGAAATACAGGTAACCACCAAAAATTTCATCAGAACCTTCACCCGATAGCACCATTTTAATGCCCATCGCTTTAATCTTGCGTGTCATTAAGTACATTGGAGTAGCGGCGCGGATCGTTGTTGTATCGTAGGTTTCCAAGTGATAGATAACATCACGGATGGCATCTAAACCTTCTTGAATGGTAAAGTGAATTTCATGGTGTACGGTGCCAATCATGTCGGCCACTTTCTTCGCTGCCTTAAGGTCAGGTGCTCCTTCAAGACCCACAGCAAAACTGTGCAGGCGAGGCCACCATGCATCTGTCTTGTCTTCGTCTTCAACGCGCTTTGCAACGTACTGCGCAGCGACAGCTGAAACCAGTGAAGAGTCCAAGCCGCCCGATAGAAGTACAGCGTATGGAACGTCAGACATCATGTGTGACTTCACAGCTTTCTCGAATGCTACACGTAGCTCTTCTAGGTTGCTGGTGTTGTCTTTTACGTTGTCGTATTCCATCCAGTCGCGTTTGTAGTACTTGGTAATTTTACCTTCTTTGCTCCACAGGTAGTGGCCAGGAGGGAACTCACTGATTGTCTTACATACGCCTGCTAACGCTTTCATTTCAGATGAAACATAGAAGTTACCGTGTTCATCGTAACCGGTATAAAGCGGAATAATACCAATATGGTCGCGGGCAATAAGGTAAGCGTCTTGTTCTTCATCGTATAGAATGAACGCAAACATACCCTCTAGTTCATCGATAAAGTCGATGCCTTTTTGCTGAAAAAGCGGAAGAATAACTTCGCAATCAGAACGGGTTTTAAATGGGTACGGCTCATCTAGATTAGCAGCAAGTTGCTTGTGGTTGTAAATCTCGCCGTTAACGGCAAGAATTTGTTTATCGTTTTGGCTGATAAGAGGCTGCGCCCCTGTATCAACGTCGACAATCGCCAATCTTTCGTGACAAAGAATGGTATTGTCATTATTCCAGATACCCGACCAGTCAGGGCCACGGTGGCGCAAAAGTTTTGATAAATCGAGGGCTTGGGTTCTGAGTTCAGACACATCGGTTTTGATATCAAGGATACCGAAAATACCACACATATAACGGATTCTCTCTGTTCACTTGTTGAAAAAAATAATAGAAGTTTTTTCTGTCGGTACTCGCGTACGAGTGGGCGATGATTTGTTGTTATTCTTATTCGCGTGCCCCTGAATGTGCCAGTCTGACAGGAAATTGCAAGTACATTATGATGAGAAAATGGAAATTCTTATTCCATTTATCCCAAAATAGCCGTTTATTAACATTTTTATCCTAATTCCATGCAAAGGTAAGCTTATGAATGCGGTAAGCAGTGCTTAATATAGAGGGAAGTGAGTTCAAATGTAGAGGGTAGTAAATTAATGCGGGTCAATAAAAAAGGGTTTCACGAAGAAACCCTTTATTAACGATAAAGAAGACGCGGCCTTCTTTGCGTTTTTACGTCAAGGTGATTTAGTTTTGGCGCTGGAACTCGCTTGCTTCATTCCACTTCGGCCAAGCCTCTGCATTTGCAACACCTACACCCACATCAAACAGCATTTGTGTGTCTTGCACGATACCGCTTAAATCCCAATCGTCACGATACTGATCGCACACTTGATGATAACAGCCCGTAACAATGACATTCATACGTTTTCTGTATTTGGCTGTCTCTTCATCTGCTGGTTCATTTCCGCCTTCAGCGTACAGTGCTGGAACACCTTGCTTGGCAAAGCTGAAGTGATCTGAGCGGTAGTAGTACCCAGCTTCTGGTCTGTCTTCCTGAGTCAGTGTACGGCCTTGCTTAGCCGCAGCGGCTTCAAGATAGTCTTCCATTTCTGACTTACCCATGCCTACAACGGCAACGTTTTTGGTTTTACCTAATACGTTCATTGCGTCCATGTTGATATTAGCAACCGTATTTTCAATCGGAATAACAGGATTGCTTGCATAATATTTACTGCCTAACAGCCCTTGCTCTTCAGCAGTTACTACTAAAAATGATACAGAGCGTTTTGGTGCAGGCGTCAACTCTGAGTATGCTTTGGCCATGGCTAGAATAGCCGCAGTGCCCGTCGCATTATCATGAGCGCCATTATAGATTTGGTCGCCTTCTTTGCTCTCGTCTTTACCTAAATGATCCCAATGTGCCGTGTAGATAATATGCTCATCAGGAAACTCTGCGCCCGGCAGAGTCGCGATAACGTTGTTGCTCTCTGACTTTTTGAAGGTGTTGTTAACCGTAACCGATGCTTTGATATCCATTGCTTTGTTGTAAGGACCTTGCATGGCGTTTGCTTTCTCTTGGTCAAAGTCGAGCCCTGCATCAGCAAACACTTTTTTCGCCGCATCTAACGTTAACCAACCTTCAACAGCCACACGGCTTGCTCCTTTGTCGGCACTTACTAGGCCGTACTGCGGACCGCTCCAGCTGTTAGCAACAACTGACCAGCCGTAAGAGGCAGGGGCTGTTTCGTGAACAATAATGGCGCCAGCAGCGCCCTGACGGCTCGCTTCTTCATATTTGTAGCTCCAACGACCGTAGTAGGTCATCGTTGTGCCTTGAAACTTACCACTTTCTGGATTTTCAAATCCCGGGTCATTAATTAGCATGACGACGGTTTTGCCTTCAACATCTAACCCTTCGTAGTCGTTCCAGTCGTACTCTGGTGCATTCACACCATAGCCAACGAAGACTAATTCTGAATCTTCAAGGGAAACTGAGCTCTGTTCTCGCTTGGAAGAGGCAACCATTTGCTCTTTATACGCGAAGTTATTGTCGCCAATAGTCATGGTCATATCTGGGTCAGCAGTAATTTCCATAAGGGCTACTTTTTGTAAAAAGCTATCCCCGTTACCCGGTTTAAGCCCCGCTTTGGTAAATTCACTAACTAAGTATTCAATGGTTTTCTTTTCGCCTTCAGTCGTCGGTAAACGGCCCTCAAACTCATCTGAAGACAGTACCTTTAATGGCTCGCGAATATCGGCGTCTGAAATATTGTTGTAAACACTGTCAAAGTTAGACGCCACAGGCATCTCTTTTTTCGCAGACTGATCTTGTGACGCGCTGTCGTTGTTAGGTGTGCAAGCACTTACGCCCAGAAGGGTAGGTACAAGCAATGGCAAAAACATTTTTTTCATTGTTAGTCTCTGTTTGCTCTACAATACTTGCTCAGTATAGAGAAAACCCCAGAGCGAACCAATAGTTGATATGCAATCAGACTCAATCCCTTTCCGTAAAGACTACTTAAAAAAACACGCAAGTTATCCTGTAACCATTCTTTTAGATGAACTCGGTTTAACGAGTCATAGTAAGTTTCCATCTCCTGATGTGCTTAATGAACTTACATCTATATATCACAAGCAATGGACGGGGCCTGTATTTAAAGGACAGAGTCAGTTTTCAGAAGATGAACAGCGTTACTATGAAACGATTATTAGTGAAGATGGGGTTGTCCCTACCAGAGAGCAAAGCTGGCACGATTTGTTTAATGCACTGATCTGGCTGCAATTTCCCAAAACAAAATCCTTATTAAATGAGCTGCATATAAGCGATATCGAGGCGTACGGCGTAAACCCTCGCACCGCACGTCGCAATCGGATTACCCACTTTGATGAATGTGGCGTGGTGCTGGCGATAGAAGAGCCCAGACCAAGTGGCGTTGAATCGCTAGAAGTTTTCCTACAGCAACTGGCCACCCATGAATGGGAACAGGTATTTCTAGCAAATCGAGGGCGTTGGCATGCTGAAGTAACGCCCTATGTATTTGGGCATGCGAATTTAGAAATGATGCTGAACCCGTTTATTGGGCTTACTGGAAAGTGGCTCGCGGTTTCAGTGCCTCAAGGATTTAGTGAGCTCGATAAATGGCAACAACGCGCCGTACTCGACGATGCAATGTCAGCCCGAATTTCAGCACTCGATGCTTTTCAGGTCACACCACTCTTAAAGCCCCTTCCTTTGTTAGGCGTGCCTTTATGGCATTCACCGCAGGATGCGAAGTTTTATCAAAATAAAGATTATTTCAGGCCGTTACGACAAGGGTCTAAGCCAACGAAACAGCTGCCGCTGTGGGTGTAATACCATATATGGTATAATGATACTTCGTGTGACGACAAAAGCGGCAATGATGCTATTCATGGGTAGTGAAAGAAATGAAAGGGTGCGTCTTTTTAAAGTAAGGCTGCGCGGCCAGTTTATAGAAACGCTGTACTAAAACACGGTAATCACAAACATTATATTCATAACTACTGTATTAATAGCACAGCGCACTTTTCGTATAGTGGGCGCGTTACATTCGCAAGGTTAATTAGAACAAGGCGAGGGCAATCAACCAGATGCCGTAGATAACAATATAAGGTGCACTTGCAATTAATGCCGCTTTTTTAAGAGAAAAGGCGGTCCATTGAGTAATGCCTACGGTGGCTAAATAAATGCCCCAGAATAGCTCTACCCTTAACGCCTGGCCGAAAGCGTACCAAGGCGAGTCCATCGGGATATTCGCAATATACCCAAGAGACGCTGGCGATAAAATTGATGGCGCTACTTGATGGTCGCCTGCGAACAACAGCAAAGCAACACCCACCAAACCAGTAAGCACATAAGGCATTGAAAGCCACCAAGCGAAACCATACCAGTCAGTAAAGCCATACACATGGCTGTCGTCAGAACGGGTCATTAAATTCACGTACACGGCGTAAATGGCGTTTACGATAATAGGAATAAAAAAGGCACCTATAACCGATGACCAAAGCAAAGCATCCCTGGTGAAGAAGGCCTTCATTTGCTCTTCTTCTGCCGGACTCATATCCCCTTGCGCGGCAATATTCATCTGAGCGAACCATTCAATGTCAACGAAGTTTACATACAAGTACTGGGAAACAAGCGAAATTGCCATGATCAATATAAATGGCATCCAGCTCCAATTGTTGTTTTCACCTACTGCTTTAAATACGCCATTAGGCTTGAAGAAAATATCGTTACACGCTTGAAAGGGGTTCGTTACATTGTGCATCCCTTGCTCCTATTTCGTTTTTCTTATTACTCTGGCTCTGGGTAAAGCCATGAGTCATTGTTAGCTTGCCAACAGGCAGGCAATAAATTGAGTTATAGATTACTGTTGGCTACAGGTGTTGTACAGCACAACATCTTGATATTTGTAAGAGAAAATGAATTTATTGAAAGGTTATAAATAAAAAAAGGGAAGCGTTCGCTTCCCTTTACGTAATACTGCTGATTGCTGCTCTATCTTTGGTGATTTTCTATGTCCTCTCAAAACGCGCCGCAAGACCTTACAAATAAGTAATATTAAGCAGTGTCAAAACTATGGTGCTATACAACAGCGAAATAGGCAGTCCAATTTTTATAAAATGCGAAAACTTATAATTCGCCGCATTATAAACAAGCAAGTTGGTTTGATAGCCGAATGGTGAAATAAAACTGGCACTTGCTGCAAATGCTACCGCTAACGCAAATGGCAATAGCGGTGCGCCAATGATTTGCACTAACCCGTAGGCAAACGGGAACATTAGTGCCGCAGCAGCGTTGTTGGTAACGAACTCTGTTAAAACCAGTGTTAGCAAGTAGATGACTAACAATGCTATGAACCAGTCAGTACCCGACAACACTGGCATAAGTGCCTCGGTGGTTATATTTATAACCCCTGAATTTTCTAATGCGGTTGCCAGGCTTAGCGCGCCCACAATCACTACAATCAAATTCAACGGTAAATTTCGCTTCATTTCGCCGTTTGACGTTACCCTTACGCCAATTAGCACAGCGGCTAAAAACAGCAGACCAATAGCCAGTGAAATGACATTAGTTGCAGCCAATAACACCGTGGAAAGAAAGCCGCCAAGGGTAATCCACTCTTGCTTGTTGGTTAGTGGGCGGGCGATTTTTTGCTCTGACAAAATAAAAAAGTTTTTATTTAAATTTTGACGAGTCGCAAAGTCTGGGCCTGTAGCTAAAAGTAAGAAGTCACCTGCTTGAAGCTTAATTTCTCCTAACTTGCCTGACAGCTGCTCTCCATCGCGGCGAATGGCTACAACAGCCGCATCAAATAGGGCTCTAAAGCCAAGCTTTTTAATGGTTTGCCCAATAATTTGAGCGCGATTGGCAACAACTACCTCGGTTAAGCTCTCACGCAATACCCCATCGGTCTCAGCAAACATGCTTAGCCCCTTTATGTGGCTAAGGTTATCAAGCTTTTGAACGTTGCCAGAGAAGATCAGTTTGTCGTTTTCCAGAATGACCAGGTCAGGCCCAACAGGAGATATCAGGTTGCCATTGCGCACCACTTCTACCAAAAAGAGTTCTGGTAAGTTACGTAAATGGTTTTGTTCTACGGTTTTGCCTATGAGCTCTGAACCAGACTCCACTTCGGCTTCAACCATATACTCGTGATAGTTATTACTCTTATTGCCAATATGAGGTAGCAAAGGCAGTAGCAAAAACATGAGAAGACCACAGCTTAAACCCGCTACGGTGCCATAAAGTGTGAAGTCAAAAAAGTTAAAGCCTGGATGCCCGTGCTCTTGCAAAAAGCTGTCTACGATTAGGTTGGTAGACGTACCGATTAAGGTGACCGTACCGCCTAAGATAGCTGCGTATGAGAGCGGGATCAGTAATCGAGAGGCAGGATGATATTGGTTTTGCTTAATTGGACCAATAAGGCTTGCCACAATAGCAGTATTGTTCAAAAGCGCAGACGATAAAAAGGTCAGTGAAAACAAGCGCCAATAGGATTGAGTAAAGTTAGCACTTACTAGTTTCCTACCTAGGCGTTTTATTAACGCTGTTTTATCAATTGCACTGCTTACCAAAAGCAACAAAACAAGGGTAATAAGACCCTTGTTTGTTAAATTTAGCAAGATGTCATCAAGAGATAACTGCTGGGTAACCAGTAAAGCTAACACTGCACCAGAAAACACAGTGGAAGGGCGCTGATTGGTAAAGATCAGCGCGCATATCGTACCGGCAAATACTGCCAGTACGATGAACTGGGTCACATCCATATTGCTCCAGTCCTGCTTAAAGTTTACTGATATCCACAGAGTTCCAATGCGGGAAGTGCTTGCGTACTAGTGCATTGAATTCAAGCTCGAACTCAGAGAAGTTTGGTGATGTATGCTGTGCGTCACCCGCAATTTCGTCAATGATCATACCTGCACCAACGGTTCCGTTGGTCAAGCGATCTATGACGATGAATGAACCGGTAGGGCGGTTGCGCTTATACGGGTCGCAGGCAACAGGTTGAGTAAACTTAACGTCTACTACACCAATCTCGTTAAGATTTAAGTGCATGGCATCCGTTTCTTCCAGCGTGTTCACATCAATTTGATTATCGATATGAGCAACTACCCCTGGCGTTGATTTAGTCGCGAACTTAAACAAGTATTGCTTGTTTGGCATTAGCGGCTCTTCAGACATCCACACAAGGTGAGTTTTAAATTGCGTGTTAAGCAGTGGCAAGTTGTCTGATTTTACAATCATATCGCCACGAGAGATGTCAATTTCATCTTCTAGCGTTAACGTTACTGCTTGAGGTACATAAGCGCGCTCTTGGTCGCCTTCAAACGTAACGACTTGCTTCACCTTTGATTTCTTACCAGAAGGAAGTGCCGTTACTTCATCACCAGGTGCAACTTGGCCAGATACCACGGTACCCGCAAAGCCGCGGAAATCTAAGTTAGGGCGGTTAACGTATTGTACAGGGAAGCGAAAATCTTCTAAGTTATCGTCTTCACCAATTTCAATGTTTTCCAACATTTCCATAAGTGGCGTGCCGTCAAACCATGGTGTCTTTTCGCTCTTGCCTACTACGTTGTCGCCTTCAAGTGCTGAAATAGGTACGAACTGAATGTCAGGAATATCAAGCTGCTCAGCAAACTTCAGGTAGTCTTCCTGAATTTGCTTGTACACTTCTTCTGAATAGTCCATCAAGTCCATTTTGTTGATAGCAACAATAACGTGTTTTATACCTAGAAGAGAAACCAGGAACGAGTGACGTTTCGTTTGTACCTTAACGCCGCCGCGAGCATCAACAAGAATAATAGCAAGGTCGCACGTTGACGCACCGGTTACCATGTTACGGGTGTACTGCTCGTGCCCCGGAGTATCTGCGATAATAAACTTACGCTTGTCAGTAGAGAAGTAGCGGTATGCTACGTCGATAGTAATCCCTTGCTCACGCTCAGACTGAAGACCGTCTACAAGAAGGGCAAGGTCAACTTTCTCGCCGGTAGTGCCCACTTTTTTACTGTCTTTAGTGATAGCTGCAAGTTGGTCTTCATAAATCATTTTAGAATCGTGAAGCAAGCGACCAATTAGGGTACTTTTACCGTCGTCTACGCTACCGCAGGTAAGGAAACGTAGCATGTCTTTCTTTTCGTGTTGTTCTAGGTAAGACAGAATGTCCTGTCTCAATAATTCGTTTTCATTGTTCATGTTATGCGCTCACAAGGAAAAAGGGGTTTAACACAGACTCTTTTTGGTTGTACGTAAGAGCGTCAGCGTTGTCATCTAATGGGTTTTCAGGGTCAAGTACGGTGACGTTTGCGCCTGCTGCGAGTGCGACTGCGTGCGCTGCACCTGTATCCCATTCAGATGTTGGGCCTAATCGAGGGTAAAGATGTGCTTCGCCCTCAGCCACCAAGCAAAGCTTCAGTGAGCTGCCCATCGCCACAAGCTCGGTTTCACCTTTAAGCTGTGCCAATAAATTCTGAATTTCTGGGCTTTGGTGAGAACGACTACCTACCACTTTCCACACTTCGGCACCATCGTGCTTGCGCGCAGAAATCGCGGTAAATTCGCCATTTACTTCAGTCCACGCACCTTCACCAACAATACCTACATAGCTTTTGTTTAGTGCTGGCGCGTAAACCACACCCATGGTCGGTTTACCGTTTTCGATAAGTGCAATATTTACCGTAAACTCACCGTTTTTCTTAATAAACTCTTTAGTGCCGTCTAGCGGGTCTACCAGCCAGTATGACGACCACGTTTTGCGCTCTTCCCATGAAATATCTGCTGACTCTTCAGAAAGAATCGGCAGGTCAGATTCAGCTTCAAGGGCGTTAACGATTACGTTATGTGCGGCAAGGTCAGCTTCTGTTAGCGGGCTGGTATCCTGCTTTTCATAAATGGCGAAGTCTTTCTCGTAAATGGCCATTATCTTATCGCCGGCTTCTTTGGCGATAGCTAGCACTTTCTGTGCAAGACTATTTAAAGGCTGTGTCATTACACCAATCCCTTTTCTTGAAGCAAAGCATACAATCGCTCAGCGGTTTGCTCTGCTGGTTCATCCTGATAGGTTAAGTGTACTTCTGGCGCTTCAGGTGCTTCATAGGCTGAATCAATACCTGTGAAGTCCTTAATTTCACCGCTACGCGCTTTCTTGTATAGCCCTTTCGGGTCGCGTTTTTCACACACTTCAAGAGGTGTATCGATAAACACTTCTACAAACTCTCCGTCTTCCATTAAGCTGCGGCAATAATCGCGGTCGGCTTTGAAAGGCGAAATAAAAGCGGTAAGCACAATGGTACCGGCATCGACAAAAAGTTTAGCGACTTCGCTAATGCGGCGAATGTTTTCAACGCGATCTTTATCGCTGAAACCTAAATCGCCACACAGACCGTGGCGCACGTTGTCGCCGTCAAGCAGATAGGTGTGCTTGTTCTGCTCGTGAAGCTTTTTCTCAAGCAGGTTGGCTAATGTCGATTTACCAGAGCCGCTTAAACCCGTTAGCCAGAATACACGAGGCGTTTGACCAAGCTTTTCAGAGCGGGTGGTCTTGTTTACTTCGTGTTTATGCCAAACAACGTTGTCGGTGGCCATTAGAAGTACCCTTCCATTTTCTTCTTCTCCATAGAGCCTGCGCTGTCATGGTCGATAACTCGGCCCTGACGTTCAGACGTCTTGGTAAGCAGCATTTCTTGGATAACTTCAGGTAGGGTAGCTGCTTCTGATTCTACCGCACCGGTAAGTGGGTAACAGCCAAGAGTACGGAAACGCACAGAGCGCATCTCTGGTACTTCACCTTCTTCTAGCGGCATACGGTCGTCGTCAACCATAATAAGAACGCCGTCGCGCTCAACGACAGGGCGAGGCTTAGAAAGGTAAAGTTGCGGAATATCGATGTTTTCTAGGTAGATGTATTGCCAGATATCTAGCTCAGTCCAGTTAGACATTGGGAATACACGAATGCTTTCGCCTTTATTAACCTGAGAGTTATAAATATTCCAAAGCTCTGGACGCTGGTTTTTTGGGTCCCAGCGGTGGTTGCTGTCGCGGAATGAGTAAACACGTTCTTTGGCACGTGATTTTTCCTCGTCGCGTCGAGCGCCACCAAATGCCGCATCGAACTTATATTTGTTCAGTGCTTGCTTAAGTGCTTGGGTTTTCATGATGTCAGTATGTTTTGCTGAACCGTGGCTAAATGGGCCAACGCCAGCTTCAACACCTTCTTCATTGATGTGAACAAGCAAATCAAAACCGTGCTTCTTAGCTTGTTCGTCACGGAACTTAATCATTTCACCAAACTTCCACGTGGTATCTACGTGTAATAGTGGGAAAGGAATTTTGCCGGGCGCGAACGCTTTACGGGCAAGATGAAGCAGTACAGAAGAGTCTTTTCCTACAGAGTAAAGCATAACTGGGTTTTCAAACTCAGCAGCAACCTCACGGAAAATCTGGATACTCTCGGCTTCGAGTTGTTTCAAATGCGTTACAGACGGGATACTAGCAGTCATTTTGAAGTCCGAATTTTATGTTATATACAAAAAAGTTATATATGGGTTATTTTTCTGCATAGAACGATAACATATTTAATTTCAAAAGTAGTATGCGATTTTGCTATTTAAAATAGCTATCTTATTCCATTAAATAAAACTGTCATGCAATTGAAGCATAAGCCACTTTTTTCAAGGTCTATAAAAAGAAAAAAGCCCTGCAGATTGATGATAAACCCCTCTTTTTTCGGAGGGGTTTATTTTTTCTAGCAGCCGAAGGCTGCGATCGCGATATTTTTTAATAAGGCGTTTTTGTTTTAGTGTTGAGCTCTTAGAGGGCAATAAGTGAGTCATTTACTCGATTAGCGGGTTTGCGAGCGAGATTTGAGGGTATTTAGGCTTATACAGCCTTGGCTAAGGCCATTTTCTTCATGTTTTGACATGCAGCGGCTAGCAGACACTGCATCGAGACCTTACTGAGTCCGCGATAGCGACAGTATCGATGTCCGTGGTGTTGTTTTGCATCTGCGAAGCTTCGTTCTACCGTTTCAGCTCGCCTTCGATATTGCTTCTTCCCCCATTCACTTAATCTGACTTCGTTTGCGTTCTCGACACTCTTCTGCCAGACATGGCGCGTTATAACTTTTGTGTGATTCTTACTGTTTGTACATTGCTTACGAACGGGACAGCTTATGCATTGCTTCGCATCAGAGTGATACTGGCGGTAGCCTTCGCGGTTAGTGGTGTTGTAAGCAATAACCTGGCCTTGGGGGCATGTGTATGTATCAGATTCTGTGTCGTATACATACTCGCGTTTAGCGAAGTAGCCTTTCTTTTTCGTAGGGCGACGATACCCCATTACACCAATCAGTTGTCGCGCTTCGAGGTGATGACACACCGCGGCGGTGAAGTAGCCCGCGTCGAGACCAACGGCAATATGGTTGAGTTTGAAGGTGTCTCTAGCTCTATCAATACGCGCAATGATAGGTTGGCTATCGTGAACATTTCCTGGTGTCGCGTGTGTATCAACGATAATACCGTGACGCCCATCTACGATGCGATGGTCTAGGTAGAAGAAGCCCTTGGGCTTCTCATCGCGCACCATAAAACCACTATCAGGGTCAGTGCGGCTGACTTTCGTAGGCTTCGTGCAAGGCTTGTCTTCCTTACACTTCAGGGGCTTTTTTCCCTCTAACTCCCTGTCTTTGGTTACTGCTTCGTTTAGCTGTTCCACATAAGCTGACGGTGTCACCTTCAAGTCTTTTATGTCGAAGCGTTTCTTGTTGGCGTTCGCTTTTAAGTGCGTGCTATCGGCAAACAAACTCTTACCACCAATGAGTCCTTGCTTCATGGCCTGACGCACAATGTTGTCGAAGATAACCTGATAGATATCGCTGTCTTTAAAACGCTTGATGCGGTTTTGACTCAGCGTGGAATGGTGAATCACATCTTCCGTCAATCCCATACCTAAGAACCAGCGATACGCCACATTTACTTGTATCTCTTTAATGAGGCGTCGCTCACTACTGATACCAAATAAATAACCGAGAAACAGAATTTTAAAAAAGCGTACGGGGTCAACCGAAGGGCGACCGTTATTCTGACAATATAGATGAGCCACCTCATCGCGGATAAACTCAAAATCTATCGCCATATCAATTAAACGAACCAAGTGGTCTTCTGGTACCAGTTCATTGATATATACGGTTTCAAACTCGTATTGTTGTGGGGACTTTGGGGTTAGCATGGTGAACACTCCGAATTTCACTATGCCTATTAGATCAAAGCCCCAGACTTTCGTCTAGGGCTTTTTCAACAGTCTGCCTGTTTAATAATATAAACAGGGCTTGTTATTCACTTTCGTTGCGAATGACTTATTTCGTATCGTTCGCTTACCTTTCACTCAATTTAGTCTGGAAAGCGTCGAACGTATCGACCACACCTTCTCTTGGCGAACCAGATTTACTTAAAATCATGATGGTTAAGCTAGATAAAATAAACCCAGGGACAATTTCGTACATCCAGTCACCAAGCTTTTGGCCGCCGATTTCAATAGGAAGATAAATCCACAGTAACACCGTCACTGCACCAACGATCATACCTCCTAAAGCAGCACGGCGAGTCATTTCACGCTTAAACAGGCTAAATAGTACAAGCGGTCCGAAGGCTGCACCAAAGCCAGCCCAAGCATTACTTACAAGCGTTAAAATGGTGCTGTCTCTATCATAAGCTAGATAGATTGCTACAAGCGCGACAACTACTACGCTGACTCGACCAGCAATGACGAGCTCGCCATCTGACGCATCACGTCTTAGGAAGGCTTGATAAAAGTCACTGGTTAGTGAACTTGAGGTTACCAACAGCTGAGAAGAAATAGTACTCATGATCGCCGCTAAAATCGCAGCGAGCAGGAAGCCACCGATGAGCGGGTGGAATAGAATTTGAGATAAGTAGATGAAGACGGTTTCTGGATCGATTTCGTTTCCGTTACCTGTTACATAGGCAAGGCCGAAAAGCCCCGTCATTAACGCACCAATAATCGACACAATCATCCAACTCATACCGATATTGCGCGCAGTTGGTATATCTTTAACAGAACGTATCGCCATAAAACGCACAATGATATGAGGCTGACCAAAATAACCTAGGCCCCATGACATCAGTGAAACAATGCCTATTACGCTTAGTGCTTCATTGGTAGACGCATCCATAAATGCATCGAAAAGCGCCGGATTAATGGTATCTAAGGCGTCAATTGACGCGCCGATTCCACCCAACTCGCTAATAACAACGGCAGGTACCATAATGAGAGATACAAACATGATGCACCCCTGAACGAAGTCGGTCATGCTTACTGCCATGAAACCGCCTACGAGGGTATAAGCTACGACGACACCCGCGGTAACGTATAAGCCAGTCTCATAAGTTAATCCAAATGATGTCTCAAAGAGCTTTCCGCCAGCTACCACACCAGAAGAGGTGTAAAGCGTAAAGAAGACAACGATAACCACAGAGGCTATAACACGCAATAAACGCGTGTTGTCAGCGAAGCGATTTTCAAAATAGTCGGGGAGGGTAATGGAGTTGTTGGCTACTTCAGTGTAAACGCGAAGGCGTGGAGCAACTAACATATAATTTGCCAGAGCACCGAGTGTCAAACCAACGGCAATCCAGCCAGCAGATAAGCCTGATACATACATTGCACCGGGTAAGCCCATGAGCATCCATCCGCTCATATCCGATGCACCTGCTGAAAGCGCGGTTACCGCGGGGCCTAGTTGGCGGCCGCCAAGCATATAGCCTTCTACGTTGGTGTCTGTCTGCCGATAAGCGAAAAGGCCTATCCCTAACATTACAACAAAATACAAACCCAACGAGATTATCGTGCCAGTAGCCATATAAATTCCCTATGTTTTTTCTTTCATGCTAACACCTATGACATAGAGTCTCTATGTCAGTCAGCGACCTTGCATGTTTTCTATACGGTAATTCGTAAATAAAGTTTGGCGAAAGGTTAAATTGGAAAAGATGCAACGCGCGCTCGACCTTCTCTTTTGGCTCTGTAGAGAAGCTCATCACACATCTTGATAATGGTGTCTAGGTTGGTTTCTCCGTTGACGTCTAACAGACCCGAAGAAAAACTCACGGAAAACATTTCTTTTGTATTGCTCCAGTGTTTCTGGCGAGAAAGCGCGAAATTCAGCTCGTCCAGAATTCGCTTAGCAGACCTTTGGTCGGAGTCGGAAAAGTAAATCAAAAACTCTTCGCCGCCATATCGGCAGAGCTTGTCTGACTTACGAATTCGGTTTTTGATAATCTGCGTAAAGGTAGTCAACACTTCATCACCGACAACGTGGCCGTATTTGTCATTAATCTTTTTAAAGTTGTCGACATCAAGTAGAGCAATACAGGACGCCTTATTGCCTTTCAGTGCTTTTTTCAAACTGTTTAGCATAGCTCGTCGCGTGAGAGCACCGGTAAGTGAGTCACGCTCAGCTAGCAAGTCGCTCTGTCGTTTTGAAATCCATAGCCATAGTGCAAGAATGATGAGAATTGTGATAATCAATGCAAAAATGGTGGTTTTCATTGCTTCTTTGTCGGTAGAAAGGCCATCTTTTTCACTTCTGAGCACAGTGAGTTCTTTTTGTCGATATCGCGCTAACTCGATATCTTTCGCAATACCGTCGGTAAACGAAGAATTTGACAACTTGAATTGCTCAGTGTTTTTTTCAACAAGAAGCCTATTGTAGGTTTTCGAATGCTCATATGCTTTTTCGTAGTCACCCGAAGCATCGTAAAGCCTAGAAAGCTCCCGCTCTAACCTAAGCTTGATTTTTTCTTTAAAACCCGAATTTGGAATAGTAGCCAGAACGATATTGCGGTAACGCTGAAGGGAGTCTTGAAATTTAGCATCATCGTTCAATACCGCTGCGTAAAGTGCATCTGCGTAAGCTGAAAGCTCCTCAGTTCTTTGTTTTACCTCTGTGGTATCAAGCTGCCTGATTTGCGTCATGACTTCTTGCGCTAGCAGTTCATATCCTTCGCTTTTTTGAAACACTACTACACGAAGTCTTTGGACATACGTCAACAACTTTTCGTGCACTGACGTTACTGTGGACAAATGCTCTATTGCGTCGTTTGACATAGCCAATGCTTCTTCAAACTTATTTTGAATTAACAATGAATCGATGGCCGAGAAGTAGGCCCAAGTTTTTACCATGGTGTTGTTATCTTGCGTTTTACTTTCAATGATCTCTTTTGAGTGGAAAAATGCTCTGCTTGGAACGAAGAGTTCCAGATAAGCACCTCTCAGCCAATCATGTGCAATTACGTTTGATAACGCATTTTCTAAGCTTTTGTCTGATGAGTATCGAGGAAGGTGCGGTAACGCATATTCGATTTCATTAATTGCTTGTATTGGGTTCGCAAGGGTGAGTTCCATCGCTAACCATATGCTAGCTATAGCAGTGGCTCGTCGACTCCCAGTTTCTAGCGCTTCTCGCTGCAAACGGCGCAGTTCAGGAACAGAATAATTTACTCTATGGTCAGAGCCTTTAAAATCATTTACCGCTCTAGCATAAATGTAATATGCCTTCGCAGCAGCAAAAAGCTCAGGTTTAATTGTCTTAAGCTCTTGCCAATGCTTATCTAATAGAGGCTCTTTGACGAAAAGTGGGATTCTCGGCGAGTCAGCATCATTCGCAGTATAAGTGGCCAACAAGTGTCTAAATATCACGCCTTCACTTTGCGTGTCATTCTGCAAACCGGCGCTCGTTAACATAGCAATGATATTCTCATTGCTCACCTCGCTAGGTGTATTCCAATGATAAATTGTCGTTGCAGCTATATGACTATAATTATCAAGTTTTTTTAGTCTAAGTGCGTTGGGAATATCTATACTTTGAGCAAAGACAGTGAAACAAGCTATTGCAGGAATCAAAAGGCAAATCATTAGCCTTGTAAAACGAAACCAAGCGCTCATTGTGATGGAGACCTCTTTACTGCGGGTAAGTGAATGAAGTGATTAACTGAAATTAAAACGGACGTTTTAACCTATAAGTCGGAGTATAAGTTTTATTGAACAGGGTTTCATCTTAATTTTGGGCAAAAAAAATCGGCCCATAGGGGGCCGACGAAGGGAAGTGCTAAAGATACGCACTTTTTTGGAACACTTTACAGTTACTTAACGTGTGTTAAGCAGAGAATTGAATCCTTTCTGACACCGCCTTTTTCATATCGCTTAAATCAGCATCTTTATCGCCAACAATCATTACATTGGCATGCTTCATTTTAATGCTCTCTCCATGGTACTGACCATCGGCAAACTCGCTTGGTACGGAGACATCTCCACGTTCAGGTACTACGAATACCGACATCTTGCCTTGCGGCGTATTCACGATCAGGTGAAGGCTTCTAACTGTGCTCAAATGGCAATAGTTTGCGACCTCTACACCGTCGAGCATTTCGCTAAAGCTGCCACCAAAGCTTGCTAGCTTTGCGTTAACCATGTTCAAATCAACAGGAAGCAACGAATGAGCGTGTTCCATTTCTGCGTACTGCATATGGGCAAGTGCTTGTCCGCCAATACTAAGCGGTTGGTGGTACCACATGGTAAGTCCGATACCTACAGTGAAAGCAACTGATGCAGCCATGGCTAAATACCAGCGACTTCTGCGTTTATAACGGGTGAATTCGTCTGCAGACTGCTGCCATATTAGCTTGCTTGCGAGATCCTCTGGTACATCGACTTTCAATGCTTGCTTTAATTGCTTATCTAACTGCTTTTGTTCATTCCAGAAACTGCGTTTACTTTCATCCGCTTTTGCCGCTTCTACAACATCACTGTCAGTCGTTTCTGGATCGGCGTAGATACGACGCCTAAATTCTAACTCATCCATTTACACGACCTCTCTGTTCATTTTGCTTCTCTAATGCCTCTTTTAGCTGATTCCTCGCTCTGAAAAGGCGAGTCATTACTGTGTTTTTGTTAAGCCCTAACTGGTTGGCGATCTCTTCGCCACTAAAACCGAAAATCAACTGGAGTATTAAGGGTTCACGATACTCCACACTCAATCCACCTAATAGTCGCTGAAGCTCTCTATCTTTCAAGTCCCCATCAGCATGCTGTGTGTCATCTTGAATATGGCAATCATCAATATCTACTGTGTCGAACTGTTTGCGTTCAAACCGACGGGCGTTTTCGCGGCGAAGAATGGTAATTAACCATGACTTTGCTGCTTTTTCATCATTTAGGGCGTCTAATGAGCGCCAAGCACGTAAAAAGGTTTCCTGAACAACATCTTCAGCAATGCTCTGGTCTTTGATAAGCCAAAATGCATAGCGGTAGATGTCGGCGTGAAATGCCTTTACTAATGCTTCATATCTTTGGTGTTTTGCTTTCATACCCGATAAGACCTGAGCATTATCAGATTTATTTCGCCCAAACATAAAAAAATCCAAAAACTTAATTTTTTCTCACTATGGCATAAAAAACGCGCCATTTCGTTAGCCGAAAGGCGCGTTTTCATTTTATTTCCAGTGATCAGAGCACCTAGTTCGAAAAGCTAGGCACGTTTTTGGGAAGTAATCCAAGCATTAATGTTTTCTTCTAAAATAGAAAGTGGGACTGGACCGTACTTCAACACCTCGTCATGGAAGCCTTTCCAATCAAACTTGTCACCAAGTTCAGCTTGGGCATGCTCTCTAAGTTCCATAATTTTAAGTTTACCAATCATATAGGCCGTAGCCTGACCTGGCATAGCAATGTAGCGCTCAATGGCTTTTTGCGCGTCGTATTCAGGGTTTGGCGTATTTTCAACAAGGTAATCTACGGCTTCTTCACGCGTCCATTTTTTCGCATGAATACCCGTATCAACCACAAGTCTGCAAGCGCGCCAAAGCTCCATGGCTAGACGACCGAAATCAGAATAAGGGTCTTTATAAAAGCCCATATCTTTTGCAAGTTCTTCGGTATATAGGCCCCAACCTTCTGTGTATGCGGTAAAGCTCAAGAATTTCTGGAATTGAGGTACACCTTCTAGCTCTTGTGCAATAGCGCGCTGCATGTGGTGACCTGGGATGCCTTCGTGATACGCCAGCGCCTCTAACTGATAAGTAGGCATTGCTTTCATGTCATAAAGGTTTGCGTAATAAATACCTGGGCGGCTGCCATCTTGCGCCGGGCTTTGATAAAACGCCTTGCCCGCAGACTGTTCGCGGAACGCTTCAACACGTTTAACAATCATTGGCGCTTCTGGAAGAATCCCAAAGTATTCAGGAATCGCCTCTCGCATGTCGTCTATGGCTGTTTTCGCCATATCAAGGTATTGCTGTCTACCTTCATCTGTTGAAGGTAGATAGAATTGCTCGTCTTCACGCATGAAAACGAAAAACTCTTGAAGGGTGCCTTCAAATTTCACTTGTTTCATAATGTCGCGCATTGCATCGTGTATGCGCTCTACATTGTCTAAGCCAATTTGATGGACTTCTTCAGCGGTTAGGTCCGTAGTGGTAAACCAGTTTAGACGATTCTGATACCATTGATCACCATTGGGTAAGCGCCACACACCATCGCCTTCAGGCGTGATTTCCCTTTGATGAGCGAGTTCTTCGATAAACTTCTCGTATGACGGCATGACTGACGTTACCAAAGCGGCTTTCGCTTCACCTAATAACGTCGTTTTTTCCGCCTCTGTAATATCCAGGCTATTTACTTTATTTTGAAAATCTTCCCAGATAGTTGAAGGTATTTCGCTAGAATCAAACGGTGCGCCGGTAATCACGTTTTTTGACGCATCAATCATTTGATCGTAGGCCCATGCAGGGGGGAATACGCCGGCTTTTTCGCGAACTTTCATTTGTTCGATAACTTGATCAAAGTACGTACGTACATTGTCTAGTCGTCCAATGTATGCCTTAGCGTCCTCTTTACTCTTTACGCTGTGAATGTTGATAAGGAAGCTAGGCACCTGTGTATGTGCGGCGCGGAACTGATGTACAATGTAACGGTGATGTCGAAATTCGTCGTTAGCTAAATCGCGCTCAATACCTAGTTTGTACAGGCGCAAGCTTAGCTGTTCCTGTTCACTTAACTGACTGGTGTCAAAACTATTAAGCTTTTCTAGTCGGTTTTTGGCGATAGCAATGCGAGCATCAGCTTCTTCGTCACTGATGTCATCCCATTTGTCATAGTCCCATTTTTTACCCAAGTAACTTTGAAATAATGGCGAACGCTTAAGATCTTCTTCAAAAGTACGTTCGAAGAACGCATTAAGGCGCTCTGATTCAGACTGCCCGGCTGGCTGTTCTGTTTTAATAGGTTCCGGCGCTGTTTTAGCGGTTTCACTTGCAGGAGAGCAAGCCGTAAGCGTGGTAATGGCCAACGCAATTGGCGTTAGCTTTACTAGTGTTTTCTTCATTATATTCCCCGTCGCGTTTAATTGATTATTTTTATGAGCTAAAGCTTCAAAGATTAATAAGCCTTAAAGAGGACAATAAGGCTCAAAGGGTCGACTGTTTCTCGAACGCAATCATTTCTGCTACGAAGCCCTTGTCACAGTGATTTAGCTAATTGCAAGGGCTTTCATTACGCAAATTCTAGTGTATTGGCAAATGAAATGCGTTTTATGAAGCAGGATATAAGGCAGATAGCGTGTTATTGTCCCCTTCACTTTTTTGCTTCCATTCGCTGCGGGCAAGCTTAGCTTCATGTGAAAGTTTATCTAAAGCTTTCATGACCTGTTTAGATTGGGTGCTAGCGTCAGCTTTATTGGCTGAAAAGCGCAGTGCATAGAGCTCATTAACACTAGCGTTGATTCCTTCAAACTGCGAAAGTTGCGCTTTACCCGAAGTTAACGCGTTTATCCACTGCTTAAGAGCAGACGTAAGTAAACGTGTGTCCTTTGCCTTTATTGCTGACATAAGGTTTTGAAACTGTGCTTTTTCATCCCACTGAGCATAAGAGTGGTGGCGCTGTACAGAGCCGGTTTTGTTAGTGATCCCAGGTCCCATAAACTGAGCCTGTTTAAGCTTTCTGTAGGTAACTAACCATCCTGTAAGCGCAATGATGAACAGCACAAGTAGTGCACCAGTTACCATCCGATTAAGCTGGGTATTTTCGTCAGAATTGACGTCACCTGAAGCGCTGTCTAATGGTTTATTCTCATTGCTAGCACTAGCGTTAGGCTGTTTTGCAGTTGACGGTATATCATTTTGAATATCTTCATTGCTTGCACTACTGATTGATGGAGTGTCTAAGCTATTCGGAGTATTGGCATTATTTGCGCCGCTCGCTGGCGCTACCGTAATTGAACGGGCGGGAATAGTGGCATACTCTGTTTGCTGAGTAAGCGTATTAAACCAAGGAATAGTAATTTCAGGTAAGACAAAATTACCTGGCTGCGTTGGAATGATCGCCAGCGACGTTTGGCGCTGTGAAATTAAGCTCTGGTCTTTTTCGACTGTCGTAGTATTAGATTGATCAGGGTACAGCTTAAAGTTTGGCGGATAAAACTCAGGAATATCAGGAAGCTGCTCTTCTACTACGCCCAATGCGGTTAGCGTAACAATACGGGTGACTGGTTCACCTGTTACAAAACTATCACCTTGTGGCCATTCTTCATCCACTCGCACCATTTCAGAAGGCAACCAAGGGTAATCTATCCCCTGAGGAATGGGCTTAATGTTCACCGTAATGTCGGGCCCAACCCGATTGATTTGCTGGGTGCGGTTGAAGAAGCCAAAACGTTGGTTAGTATTGGCAGCCATAACTTCGCCAGTGAAAATAGGGCCTCTTAGCGTGAATTCACCGGATGCTTGAGGTACAACGGCAAATTGACGCTCTATAATCTGATACCTTCTACCGTTTACGATATCTGTATACTGTTTATCTTCTCCTAGCTGGGTGATTTCCGCATTTTGCATTTCTGGCGCTTGTAGGCTGCCGCGCTCAATATTGCTAGAAAGAAACAGCTTAACCGTGTAAAGCAGCTGTTGATTTAAATAGGCCTCTTTCACGTCGATGTCAGTGGTAACAAAATAGTCTCGTGCGACATTACTTTGTTCTTGAACTGGTATTACTTTAACTTGAATAGGCTTGGTTGATTTACCTTCAATGGTTAATGAAGGAATGGTGAACGTGCCTTCCTTACGAGGAAATAACGTAGTGGTCCAAACGGTGGTGCGCTTGGTGTCGAAATTGACAATTGAGGTTTGGCTACTTACTGATGTTCTTCCGACCACAAAGTCTTTAAGCAGGGGAGAGCTGTCGAATGCATCTCTTTCCGCGCTGCCGTCTGCGGTAACCGTTAAGCGAATGGCTTCATCCAACATGACAGGGTTTCTATCAATGGTGGCTTCCAGCGAATTTACATCGGCATAAGCCGCCGTACTTAAGAGTAGGGTTAATAAAAAAACTATACGTGTAGACTGTAATAAGGCTCTCATCTACCAATCACTCCGGTTTGAAGGCATACGTTGACGCTGACGTTTTTGTGCTTCTAATTGCATTTTTCGTTTTAGTAGGAATGCAGGGTCGTCTGGCACGCGGCGCATTAAACTCTCCATTCGCTGCAGCTCTTCTTTTTCTGCGTCGGTAAGCTCGGCCTCTTGACCTTGCATTGCCTGTGCTTCCTGCTCTGCTTGTTGTTCGTCTTTTTGTGCTTGCGCGCTGTCACCTTGATCAGACTCTTCTTGTTCTGCATTTTGCTGCTGAGAGTCTGATGACTCGTTCCGACTGTTCATCTCGGAATCATCAGGCTGTTGTGAGTTATCTCCGCCACTTTGCTGTTCATCGTTAGCTTGGCTTTGGTCAGACTGTTGACCCTCATTATCGTCTTGCTGACCATTCTGCTCGTTTGAACCTTTCTGATTGTTCTGGTCCCCTGATTGCTGTTTGCTATTAGGGCTATCAGAGTTATCAGAGCTACCTTGGCCATTATCCTGCGAGTCACTCTGTTCGCCATCATCGCCATTTTCGTTCTGGTTTTGATCCTGATTCTGCTGTTGCTGCTGTTTCAGCAAATCCTCGACAATCTTTTTGTTGGTTCTTGCATCGTCGAAATCGGGGGCTTCTCTTAACGCCTGATCATATTTCTTAATAGCGTCTTCAAGCTTACCGAGTTTTGCCAGTGCATTGCCTTGATTGTAAAGACTCTCGGGACCAGGAATGCTTTTGAAGGCATTTAATGCACCTTCGTAGTCACCTGATTTATAAAGTGATGATGCTTTCCAAGTGTCGTCATTAAACTGATTAACGGCGTCTTTGTACTTGCCTCTTTGATAGCTGTTTAATGCTTCTTGGTCGTCATTCATAAATGGCGTTTGCCACCATGAGAGTGAATCAGGTTGATTTGCCATCTCCTTTGCGCTTTCCGGTGCGTCTATGTCTTGTGATGTGCCAGCAATTTCTGAGGGTTGGGCACGTTGCAAAGCATGGGCGTTTTTAATCATAGAGGGGCTAAGTAAACCCACCAACACGATGAAAACTAACCCGCGTTTGAATGCAAAGGCGGCAAATGGAAGAAGTATAAGTAGCAAGTAAGGTCCAACTTCTTTCCACTGGTCTCCTTGTAAATTACTCTCTTCTTCGTTCTCTTCGCTGTCGCTTTTATCTAGTAGAGATACCGAGGCGAGGGCATCAATGTCGGTGTCGTTTGATGTAAAGGATTCAAAGCGTCCGCCGCTCGTTTTAACCACACCTTTCACTGCGCCTTCATTTAACTTGGGAATAACGATGCTGCCGGTGAAGTCTTTCAAGAGCTCGCCGCTTTGCTGGCGAATAGGCGCACCTTCAGATGTCCCAACGGTAAGTGCATTTACTGTAAAAGGAATAGAAGCCACATACTCTTGAAGCTCTTGTTGTTGTTCTAACTCTATACCGTCAGTAATCCAGTAGATCATGCCTGAGTTATATCCGGCATTCGTGAGAAGCTCTGACGCACTCTCTATACCTAGGAGAGGGTCGCTGCCCGGAACGGGCATAATTTCCGGTGACAGGCTAGGGATTAGGGTTGTGATATTTCCTGCGTCTTCGGTTAAGGGGCTAATGACAAACGCATCGCCAGCGTAAGCAACCAAGCCCATTTCACCTTCACCAATAGCGTTGACTAGGTCTATCGCTTTATATTTAGCGCGAGTTAGCCTGTCTGGCGTCATATCGGTAGCGCGCATTGAAAGCGACATATCTATGACTATAACGTGTCCCATTTTCAACTGGTAAACCGGCTGCGGCAGGCGCTCCCATGTTGGGCCAGCGAGTGCTATCACACTTATAATCCACACAAGAGCAAGCATCCACATTGGAGGTTTTGCGCCCATTTCGTTTTTTCCAATCACCATGTATTGATATAGGTGAGAAGGGATCACAGATTGCCAGCCAGATTGCTTAGCCGTGGTTTTTCTAATTAAAAGCACAAGCAGCATCAGGGGAACGAGTGCGATAAACCATTCGGGGCGTAAAAAATGAAATTGGTTTAAGAAGTCGAATTCCATTACTTCGTCTCCCTATTTGTTTGCGCTGCTTGTATTGAATCAGCTGAGTTCGGGTGTGGCTGGGACGAGTTAATTCGTCTTTGTGCGAACCAACGAAATGTTGATAAAAGAACCGTCAAGAATGCCCATAGTGCTGACAGTAATATTGCCGCGCCAAGGGGATAGTAAAACAGTGCGCTCAATGGACGCATCTTACGCGTTTCACCTTCAATAGGCTCAAGCGCGTCAAGTTGTTGATAAATAGCTTGAAGTTCCTGGGCATTTCGAGCTCTAAAATATTGGCCGCCAGTGCTAGTTGCAATGTCGGTTAACATGCCTTCATCAAGTTCTTGCGATGGGTTTATTTGTCGGCTGCCGAAAAAGCTCTGGATTAGCATTTTATCTGCGCCCACACCAATAGTGTAAACCTTCACACCCTTATTAATTGCCAACTCCTTCGCCTGTTCGGGTGTAATATTCCCTGCAGTATTTTGCCCATCGGTAAGAAGAATTAATACGTTATTAGACTCTTCCCGTTCGTCAAAGCGCTTCACGGCTAAACCTATCGCATCGCCTATGGCCGTTTGTTCGCCAACCAACCCAATGACAGCTTCACTCAGAAGTGTAGAAACCGTATCTCTGTCATAGGTAAGCGGCGCTTGAACGTAAGCAGTATCGGCAAATAAGATAAGCCCAATTCTGTCGCCTACGCGACGCTGGATAAAGTCATAAACCACCGACTTAGTCATGGTTAAACGGTTAACTTGTCGGCCATTTAGCTGCATATCATCTATCTTCATACTGCCCGATAAGTCAACCGCCAACATCATTTCTCGACCTTCGTTCGGTATGCTGACAGGCTCTCCTAACCATTGAGGACGCGCGGCAGCCGTTACGAGCAGCAGCCATATTAAGCTACTTACCACTAGCGGAATTTTGTTTTGTTTCAATTGGGTTTGCTCTGACACTTCACCAGGTCGCAAACTAGGAACCCGCAATGCAGCCATAGGCATGTCTTGTGCTTTTTTAGAAAGCAGGCGTACGATAATAGGCAAGGGGAGTACAAAAAAGACCCACCACCAAGCAAAATTAAGCATGATGCGGCTCCTTGGCTTGTTTATCATGAGGGCTGCCATCGTTTAGACCGCCATCATTCACATCGCCGTAAGCCCCCTTGTTTTTTGGCAGTTTGGCTTTTGAAAGCCAGTTTTTTACTGCCCCCTTGCAGGTTTCAAAATCACTAGGGGTGGGGGTGGCTTGATAAACATTGCTTACTAACAAACCTAAATCACTTTCAAGTTTGCTATCACTACTTTTCAATGCAGAGGTTAAGAACGCTTGCCACTGTTTACCATATAACCCAGCCACTTGCTGAGTTGGGTAATAGCTCATCGCCGTGCGTTTTAGAATTGAGTTTAACGCTACGGGCCAATTGCTTTGTTGTGCTGAAATCGATTCAAGTAAGGCTAAAGCTTGCTTACGTGCCTTATTGTGACGTATGTGAGCAGTGATAGCTTTATTTAGGCAAAATAAGGCAAGTAAAACTACTGCGATTGCGACCCACCAACCCCAATCTAATGGCCAAATGTTGACCTCTGTAGGTACGTGTATATCGCGCAGTTGAGCAAGTGGGTCTTGCTGCTGAGGGGGCACTGGCATTTGATTTGCCAGCGGCATCGATTGAGCAGCTGATTTTGTGTAACTAGATAGAAAGTTTGATAAAAAATGGGTTGAAAGAATACTGCTCTGCATTAATTAAGCTCCAACCTTTGTTCTTGTTGCATACTTTGAAGCTGTTCGTCTAGGGGAAGACCCGCTGAAACACTGAATCGAGCAATATTGTTTTTACGCAAGGTGCTATAAATCGCGCTGTTGTGTTCACTGCGCCATTTTTGATATTGCTGTTGCTCGGTATTGTCGCCTAACACCCAGCGTTGTTGGTTTCGGCCATCAGAAACGCTGACGGTTTGTAATGAACTGGTTTGTGGCAAGGCGTGTTCTATTGGGTCGTTAATTACGATAGCCCTTACTTCACAGTGTCGTGTTAAGTGACTCAAGTGTTGAATAGCTTGGGTACTTAAATGCTGAAAGTCTGACACGAGATAAACCAGGCTCCCCGGCCTTGCTAGTCGTCTTGCCCTAGCACACGCATCGGCAAAAGCTTGTTCGTCTTGGTCTTTGTCCGGCTCAGATTGCGCGCTCTGTTCGTGCAATGCCATAAGTTCATGACACACGTGCAACACGGCCTTTTTGCGAGTTAGTGGTTTAATTTCTTTGTGCTGTTGCTGATTAAATACCAGTGCGCCAACTTTATCGCCACGAGCGGCAGCAGACCAGCTTATTAATGAAGATACATGCGCGGCTTGCACCGCTTTAGTAAGCAGCTGCGTGCCAAATGCCATTGAAGGTAGGTAGTCACAGAATAGAAAAACCGGGCGCTCTCGCTCTTCCCGATACACTTTAGTGTGAGTTTTACCCGTGCGCGCAGTAACGCGCCAATCAATAGCGCGAATATCATCACCGGGCTGATAATGCCGGGCCTCATCAAACTCCATGCCTCGGCCTTTGTGCTTGGTGAGATAACTTCCAGCAAGTTTAGCTTGTGGCATACGTTTAGGCGCCAAACTAAACAGCTTAGCTAACTGCTGGTAGCGTAATAATTCTGCTGTAGACAACGAGACGCCATTACTTTGCAGCTTGTTTAGCTGCGCTTGTACATTCACCATAGCTTAAGGGACTGCGACAGTTGCAACAATCTTATCAAGTACGTCGTTAATCGTTACGCCTTCAGCCTCGGCTTGATATGACAGAATAATGCGGTGGCGAAGCACGTTGTGAACCACAGCTTGAATATCATCAGGGCCAACAAAATCTCTGCCGCTAAGCCATGCGTGAGCGCGTGCACAGCGATCTAGACTGATGGTTGCTCGAGGGCTTGTTCCCATCGCTATCCACTGGCCTAATTCCGCGTCAAAATTTGCAGGCTGACGTGTGGCCATAATCAATTGAACTAAATACTGTTCTAACTCAGGCGCCATATACAAAGACAACGCTTCTTTACGCGACGTAAAAATATCGTCTTGAGTTAGCGTTGGTGGCGTAACAGGCGGTTCTGAGAGGGCTTCACCTCGCGTTAAACGCAATATCTCTAATTCTGTCTCGGCGCCAGGATAATCGATGTCCACGTGCATTAAGAATCGGTCTAGCTGTGCTTCAGGTAGTGGATAAGTTCCTTCCTGTTCTAGCGG
Source organism: Alteromonas sp. BZK5 (assembly GCF_014349115.1). NCBI lineage: Bacteria > Pseudomonadati > Pseudomonadota > Gammaproteobacteria > Alteromonadales > Alteromonadaceae > Alteromonas > Alteromonas sp. BZK5. Next base: position 75,791 of record NZ_JACSOE010000001.1, read on the forward strand.
GTTTTGCGTTGCCATTACTAAAAATAGCGGAGGAAGAGGGTAGGTTTTACTGCCTACCGTAATTTGACGTTCCGCCATGGCCTCAAGCAAAGCCGATTGCACTTTTGCTGGTGCGCGGTTGATTTCGTCGGCTAGCACTAAGTTATGAAAAAGCGGCCCTTTTTGAAAAACAAACTCACCGGTTTCGGGGCGGTATATGTCTGTACCGGTTAAGTCGGCAGGCAAGAGGTCAGGGGTAAATTGTACGCGATGAAAGTCGCCGTCAATACCATTAGCAAGTGCATTTATTGCGCGTGTTTTTGCAAGCCCAGGAGGACCTTCTACCAAAAGGTGGCCGTCGGCCAAAAGAGCGATAAGAAGGCTTTTGGTTAACGCGTGCTGACCAATAATCTGCTGGTCTAAATAAGCGTGTAACTGTTGAAATTGCGCTGCTGCCATAATGCAAAATTTCCGTTTGAGTTCTCGTTATCAGAAAGTGTCATTTGAACGATAGATTTATTAAATACCTTACAAAGTGATCGCTTAGCTAAAAAGTAAATTACATATTAATTTAGATAGCTCTAGCCCGTCACAATGACACAAAACAGACTTTCATTTCCATATAAGGTTCATTCTATCTTTCTTCAAGTCGTCAAACAGTAATAAAAATGCGATATGCGGTTGGATGCAAAGCAAGCTTTTTAAATTTCGATAGCATAAAACGGTCAAAATTTGTAAACAGGGCAAACTTTAGTTTCATTTATATTGCCCTTAACCCTGCATTATTTGCTATTTTGTTCATTGTTTGTAAAAATCGGGTTTATTACAGGTCAGACCACTTTGGGGCGATAAGCTCAAACGGAAGTCGGTCATTAATTTAGGTGCATTATGGCAACAAAACAATCAGTTACTACCCGAGAGGGTGATCGCATCGCCATTGTCGCGGGGTTGCGTACTCCGTTTGCGAAAATGGCTACATATTTCCACGGTGTTCCGGCTGTTGATCTAGGTAAAATGGTCGTAAACGAACTTCTCGTTCGCCATGGTGTTCAAAAAGAATGGGTTGACCAGGTTGTCTACGGTCAAGTAGTACAAATGCCTGAAGCGCCAAACATTGCGCGCGAAATCGTGCTTGGCACGGGCATGAATATTTATACCGACGCTTACAGCGTATCTCGCGCATGTGCGACGAGTTTTCAATCTACGGTTAACATCGCAGAAAGCATGATGGCTGGTACGGTACAAGTAGGTATTGCTGGTGGTGCTGATTCAACGTCGGTATCACCTATTGGGGTTTCTAAGAATTTAGCGCGTGCGCTGGTTGATTTACAGAAAACCAAGACCCTTGGCCAAAAGCTAAACATCTTCAAGCGTTTAAGCTTAAAAGACCTAGCGCCTGTTCCTCCTGCGGTAGCAGAGTACTCAACCGGTTTGTCGATGGGACAAACGGCAGAGCAAATGGCGAAAACGCATCAAATATCTCGTGAAGAACAAGACAAGCTCGCACACCGCTCGCACAGCCTAGCCGCTGAAAGCTGGGAAGCAGGCAAGCTGTCTAGCGAAGTGATGACCGCTTATGCTGAACCGTATAAAGGTGCGCTTGAGCGCGATAACAACGTACGTTTCGATTCTAAGCTTGAAGGCTACGCGAAACTTCGCCCAGTATTCGATAAAAAGTACGGCTCGGTAACAGCTGCAAACGCTACACCGCTTACCGATGGCGCCTCTGCAGTGCTTATGATGACAGAAAGCCGAGCGAAAGAGCTAGGTTATACGCCGCTTGGTTACATTAAGAGCTACGCGTTTTCGGCAATTGATGTTTGGGAAGACATGTTAATGGGACCGTCGTACGCGACACCAATTGCGCTAGACCGCGCAGGCATGACGCTAAACGACCTAACGCTGATTGAAATGCACGAAGCGTTCGCAGCGCAAACCTTGGCAAACGTTAAGATGTTCGCAAGTGACAAGTTCGCTAAAGAGAAACTTGGCCGCGACAAAGCGACGGGCGAAATTGATATGGACAAATTCAACGTAATGGGTAGTTCAATTGCTTATGGTCACCCGTTTGCTGCAACCGGTACACGCATGATTACGCAAATGCTTAACGAACTAAATCGCCGTGGCGGTGGTACAGGCCTTCTTACTGCATGTGCTGCGGGTGGTCTTGGTGCCGCAATGATTGTGGAGACAGAATAATATGAGTCAGGAACAAGAAATGACAAATGAAGTTCAGCCAACATCAGGCGCATTTACGTTAACTAAGCAAGATAATGGCGTTGCTATTCTTAGCATGGACGTACCTGGCGAGAGCATGAATACGCTTAAAGCTGAGTTTGGCGATGAGATATCTGCCATGCTTGATGATATTGAACGCGACAGCAGCATCAAAGGTGTGGTGTTAACAAGCGGCAAGCCAAGCTCATTCGTAGCAGGTGCCGATATCACCATGCTAGCAGCGTGTAAAACTGCGGAAGATGCCACAACCATAGCCGCTGGCGGTCAAGCCATTTTCGATAGAATTGAGAACATGAAGGCTACCTTCGTTGCGGCTATTCACGGCCCAGCGTTAGGCGGTGGTTTAGAGCTAGCATTAGCGTGTCACTACCGTGTATGTACCGATTCACCTAGTACTCAGGTAGGTCTACCGGAAGTGCAGCTTGGCTTGTTGCCAGGCAGTGGTGGTACTCAGCGCCTTCCTCGCCTAATCGGCATTCAGCAAGCGATGAAAATGATGCTTACTGGGTCTCCAGCACGCGCTAAGCAAGCTAAAAAGTACGGTATTGTAGATGATGTGGTCCCTCACAGCGTTTTGCTAAAGGTAGCTGAGCAATTTGCGCTTAAACGCAAACCAGAACGTGAAGCGCCGCAGAAGAGCGTAATGGACAAAGTGTTAGAGAAGACCGGCCCGGGCCGTAACATGATGTTCAAAAAAGCGCGCGAAGCGACATTTGCCAAAACCAAAGGTAATTATCCAGCGCCAGGTTACATTATTGATGTAATTGAAACGGGCATGAACGAAGGGATGAAAGCGGGGCTTAAAGCCGAGGCTGAAGCCTTTGGTAAGCTTGTTATGACGCCGGAATCTTTCCAGTTACGTCAGATTTTCTTCGCTACGACAGAAATGAAGAGAGAAAACGGCGTTGAAGGTGTTAAACCTGAAAAAATGAAGAAAGTCGGTGTGCTTGGCGGTGGTTTAATGGGTGGTGGTATCGCCTATGTAACGTCGACCAAAGCCGGTGTACCTGTCCGTATTAAAGACGTGCGTGCTGAAGGCATTGCCAATGCAATGAAATATAGCTATGACATCTTAAATAAAAAGGTGAAGAAGCGTTTCATGCGCAATAGTGAAATGCAGAAACAGTTAGCGCTTCTTACCGGTACGCTAGATTATAGCGGCTACCAAGATGCTGATATCGTGGTTGAGGCGGTTTTCGAAGATCTAGACCTTAAGCAGAAAATGGTGGCGGATATTGAAGAGAACTGCAAAGAAAGCACGATCTTCGCGTCTAATACGTCGTCTATTCCAATTACACAAATTGCAGCTAAAGCAGCACGTCCTGAAAACGTGATTGGTCTGCATTACTTCTCTCCAGTAGACAAAATGCCTTTGGCCGAAGTAATTGCTCACGATAAAACGTCTGACCAAGTCATTTCATCGACGGTTGAATTTGCTAAAAAGCAAGGCAAAACACCGGTTGTTGTTAAAGACGGTGCGGGTTTCTACGTAAACCGTATTTTGGCACCTTACATGAATGAAGCGGCAAACCTTATTCTTGACGGTGAGCCTATTGAGCATATCGATAAATCGTTGGTTAAGTTAGGTTTCCCTGTAGGTCCTGTGAAACTACTTGATGAAGTGGGCATTGACGTTGGCACCAAGATCATCCCATTCCTTGTAGAGGCGTTCGGCGAGCGCTTCACTGCGCCAAGTGCTTTCGATAAAGTACTTGCAGACGGCAGAAAGGGTAAGAAAAACCAAAAAGGGTTTTATTCTTATGAAGGCAAAAAATCAGGTAAAGAAGTGGACGAGTCAATCTACGAACTACTGGGTCTTTCACCTTCTGCTAAGTTAAGCGAAAAAGAAGTTGCTGAACGCTGTGTATTAATGATGCTTAATGAAGCAGCGCGCTGTTTAGACGAAGGCGTTATCCGTAATGCCCGCGACGGCGACATTGGCGCTATCTTCGGTATTGGTTTCCCTCCATTCTTAGGCGGCCCGTTCCGCTATATGGATACACTGGGAATTAAACACGTTGTTGCTCGTTTAAACCATTATGCTACTGCTGTAGGTGATAAATTTGCACCTGCTGAAGTGTTAGTAAAAATGGCAGAAAACGATCAAAAGTTTTACAGCTAAGTTTATAAAATGTTAAAAGCCGGGCATTGCCCGGTTTTTTTATGTCTAATGGGTATTTTTGCTGGTTTATTGTTCTATTTTGGGTAGAATTCCTGCGGTTAAAAAATGAACGTGTCAAATTGTTGGCGTCAATTATCAGTAAGTTAAATTGAATAATTGATGGGGACAAGTAACCCCACGTAACTAGGTCAAACAGGCGGAGGCAGTGTGATTTCACTCGTAGTATTAAGCGTTATCTTTTCTCTATATTTTTATGTAGAAGCGTTTAAATGGGGAATGAGCGCGAAAAAGTGGGCGATAGCGGGTTTTGTGTTAGGTCCAATCTTACTGCCCATGTTCTCAATCTCTCGCCATATACATTGGCGCAATGCGGTGGGGTTTAATAACCTTTACATTGCTGCGTAGTCTTTCCTAGCGGTCTGCTGAAATAAGTAAGTGTGGCGTAAAATACAGGTATAAAAAAAGAGAGCGTTGCTCTCTTTTTTTGGAAATTCTAAGGTATCTCTTAAAGACCAATACCGTAACCGCCACCACCCGTCTTAGGGCGAACTGTTTGTGGTTGAGTTACTGTCTCTTTTTGCGACTCAGGAGCTTGTTTAGCGCCTTCTTGCTTGTCGGCAGCAACTGGGGTAGCGGTAGAAAGTACTAGTGCAACTGCGTACTCTTTTAACATGTTAATTTCCTCTGATTATTTTGAACGAACAAACAAAACCGATTTTTTATATTTGTCATCGGTATCTAATACTTAGCTAAATGTGTGCCAAAAATAATGTTTTTTAAAATATCCAATATAATCAAGTGGTTAGCTTTTCGTTTTAATGCGGAGGATTGTCGATGTTCACAAGCGCCATTTTAATGGCACTAAAGTCTAATAAACTAAGGTTGAATAGGCATGACTTTGCCTAAAGCTGCAATGAGCGGCATTAGGCAGGGGAAAGCACGCGCCCTATACGCAAGTAAAAGGTAAGGGCTATTAAAAGTTAGAGTGGCCAAGCAGCGTATGAAGCTTTTGATTCTCGGTGAGAAGCTTCTCGAAGCGCTCTGCATTTAATGGTCGGCTGTATAAGAAGCCTTGCAACATCTCACAATCGTAGCGACGTAAAATATCTAGCTGAGCTTCTTCTTCAACGCCTTCCGCTACAACTTTTAAGCCTAAATTGTGGGCGATATTTATAATGGCAGCCGCCATATGACGATCTACATTACTTTTTGCAATATCGTCAATAAATGCTTTGTCAATTTTTAGCGTGTTTAGCGGGAATCGCTTTAAGTAGGCTAGGGACGAGTAACCTGTACCGAAATCGTCTAGCGCTAGGTGAATGCCTCTTTCGCGAAGGCGAGTCATCATTTGAAGGCCGTTTTCAGGACTTTCCATTAGCGTACCTTCAGTTATTTCGCACTCTAAATGTAGTGGTGACAAACCGATATCGCTTAAAATCTTGTTTATTCTGTCGTCTAAGTCAGGTAATTCGAACTGCTTCGCAGATATATTCACAGCTACACGACCACTAAACAAACCTTGGTTTACCCAGCGTTTGGTATCTGCACAAGCCTTTCTTAGCACTTGTTCACCAATTTCTATAATCTGGCCTGTTTGCTCTGCCAGAGGGATAAATTGCCCAGGGCTTACTATGCCCTTTTGGGGGTGCTCAAAGCGCACCAAAGCTTCCATGCTAACTAGCTTACCTGAGGCTATATCTACTTTCGGCTGGTAGTAAACCGTAAACAAGTCATCTTTAATACCTTGTCTTATAAGGTTTTCAATTTGCAGTTGCCTAACGGCGTTTTGATTCATCTCTCCGCTAAAGAACTGATAGCTGTTACCGCCATTGTTTTTAGCGAAATACATGGCTGTGTCGGCGTTTTTCAGCATTTCTTGGGGAGAAGTGCCGTCGTCAGGGAAGAATGCGATTCCAATACTGGCACCCAATACAAACTCTTGCTTATTAATGATAAAGGGGCGAGATAATGTGTCTAATAGGTTCTGTGCGTAATGCGTTACCGTGTGGATATCGGCATTGTCTTCCATTAACACACTAAATTCATCACCACCTAAACGATAGCAGGTCGCACTCTTACCCGTAATTCTCTGTAAGCGCTTTGCTATTTGTTTAATTAATATATCGCCCGTTTGGTGGCCTAAAGAATCGTTTATTTTCTTAAAGTTATCCATATCTAAACAGAGCAGAGTATGTTGTGCTCCTTTCCGCACCAAGTTCTGGTGGCTAGCTTGGAAGAACGAACGATTCGGAAGCTCTGTGAGCGGGTCAGTATTAGCTAGTTTCAATAGTTCTTTTTCAGTACTTTTTCTTGACGTGATATCACTAAATACGCCTACAAAATGGCTTATTTTTCCGTCATCGTCATGGACGGCGTCTATATTTAATTCCATTTCATAGCGCTCGCCGTTCACTCGCACACTTTCTACTTCACCTGACCAGTTACCTTTTGCTTTTAGCGTTTTCTTAATTTCTTCGGTAAACGCGTCTGGATATAGATGGAAGTGCATATAGCTTGCTAACGCTTGATCGCGGGTCTCGCCGGTGTAACCGCAATATGCATTGTTTACACTTATGAATTTAAATTGCGTATTAGTTATGAATACACCTTCAGAAATATTCTCAATTGAACGCTTAAATAGATTCAGCTGCTCTTCAGCTTCTTTTAAGTGATGAATATTCTTAAGCGTACCAGTCATTCGTACCGGCTGAGCATTGTGGTCTCTTTCAACCACTTTTCCGCGGTCAAGTATCCAAATCCACTGATTCTTAAATGTCTTTGCGCGGTATGCAAGCTCGTAGAGGTCGCTATTACCTTCTAGATGGTCTCTTAGGGCAGTTTTAACACGGTTTACGTCGTTAGGATGAATGTTTGCATCGTAAGCGCCTGTAGTGCGTATATCATCTTGTGGAAAATCAAGTGTGCCCCACGTATTTGCACGGTAAACTTGGCCTCTGTATACGTCCCAGTCCCACAGCTCATCTCCAGAACTCCATAGCGTCAGTTTAAGGCGTTCTTCGGACTCTTTAATGGCAAGCTGGTTTGCCTTCCTTATCTGATATTGGCGAACGATGAATGCAAAAATAGCGAATGCGACAATACAATAAAAAACAATAGCAACAGTATGAAGCCAAGGTGGTCTTGCGATTTGAACTGAAAGATTTCTGCTGTCAGACCACAACCTTCCTGGCGCTTTTGCTTGTACCTCGAAAACGTAGTTTCCAAAGCTTATATTATTAAATTGAGCAACTCTGTCGTCTCCATTATCAATCCAGTTGTCGTCAAAACCGATTAACCGATATCGGTAAACCACGTGTTGCGGGTAAACAGAGTTGAGTAAATTGAAAGATATGCTGAATCTAGACTCATTGTAATCTAGCGCAATCGACTTTTTAGTTCCTATATTTTGTGCCGATGAGAAATAACTTGTTTCGCCACTGCTTTCCCTCTGAATTACATTTGACCTATTGTTAGATACCCCAAAAACTTTTAATTCAGAAAGCTCTGGGATAAGTGTTTTCGTCAAATCATCTTTTGAGCTAGTTTTCTTACTCGTTATTATGTTGTAACCAGTCATCCCACCAAAATAGATAGTTTTTTCTGAGGATGCGAAAGCTGAGCTCTCGCCTAAAGAATTGTAGTTAAGCTCTGAGTTTGGAACCGAACTTACTTCTTCAAGTTCGGGAAGTTTGATTTGGTGAACTCCCGTAGTATCTGCATACCAAATACTGTTATCGATACCTACGGATGATATTATTAGCCCAGAGTTTTCTGTACGAACTTGCCTTTTGACAAATTCAAGAGAATGCTTGTCGACCTGCAAAATTCCTTTCGAGCGAGTAGTTAACCAGTATGAGTCTGGTGTTTCGTAAACGCCGTAAACGAGTGAATCGAAACCATTGCTCTGATCTAAGTTTTTGATCAACTCCCTGTTCTTCAGCGAGTATATACTTACACCTGACTCGCTTCTCAGCCAAAGTCGATTATCATTATCTTTATAGATCGGAACTAAACGAGATGAGTCTATCTCTATTTTTATTGGCTCAACAGATGCTTTAGACGAATCATAACCAAGAGATAGTTTTACCGGTCCCTGTGTATCCTCCCAGATCCAAACTTCGTCCCCTTTAGTATAGAGAAAATCGATAAATAACCCTTCGAACACATGATCTATTAATTGAAGCTTTCCTTCCACCTGCCTCAAAACATAGATGCCATTAGAGGATGCAACCCAGAATGTACCTTTGGTATCTATTTCAACATCCCAGTAAGTTATTGAGTTCGCAAAATCAGAGAAGGTTTCTGAGAACTTTACTTCTCCGCTAGAGCTATTAATAACGCCAAGTCCTCTTTGTTGAGAAACAACATATATGTCGTTGGCGGAGTCTTCTGCAAAGCCCCATATTGAGGAGTAGTCATCCTCGGATAAGCTCGAAGAATTAAAAACAGATTTATACCTAGTTGTAGCGTAGTCTGGGTGATACCTAAATGCACCGCTCTTTATTGTCGTAACCCAGATACCACCGACTCTATCTGTTACTAGGTTCATGATTGTTGCTGTAGGCAAGCCTGTCAGCTCTTGATTGTCGTGATCAAGGTAGATGACCCTCGGCTGGAAGCTGCCATTTATCTCTGACGTTGCTGCATCACTAAATATGAATAGGCCTGCTTGAGTGCCAATCCAGATGTCGTCATCTTTCTCATAGATTGTTAGGGTATTAAGCGCTTCATCAGACTTAGAAGTGAATGCGTCTTTAAAATGTTGAAGTATTTTACCCGAAGCAGCTATGACATAGATGCCCTCATTGGTTGCAAGCCAATAGTTACCGTTGATTACTTTGATGTCGTGAAGAGAACGAACATCCAAGTTGATTCCCCATGGATTTACTTTTGTTGCGGAATAAAGTGACTCGTCAGCCTTGTCTATAAGCGAAAGCCCAAACTCATTTGAACCTAACCAGGTGCGGTTCGCTTCATCATAAATGACCTTTATAAAACTCTGGTCTTTGTGTATCTGTTTTACAACCTCAATTTGATGACTCTCTTTCGATAACTTGTAAAGAAACTTCAGATCAGCGAATAGAATGTCACCATCGTACGATTCTCCGATGCCAGTAATAAAATCAACTTTAATTACACTATTTTCTCTATTGAAAACTTTGAAGTTGTCGCTTTCAGGTTGATACTTGGCAAGACCTGCTTGTGTTCCCACCCATAACTCGCCATGAGAATCTAAGAATAGATTTTGAGTATAGCCGGACGGAAGTGAATTGTGGTCAACATCTGAAGGGTGGTATTGCTTCACCTCATAACCAGAATAGCGATTTAAACCATTGGAGGTCGCGATCCAAATATATCCTTTATTGTCTTCAACGATATCCAATACCGCAGTGTCAGAGAGTCCTTGCTGTTTATTTAGCTCATTGAAATGAAGATCAGAAACCTCTATCGCCTTTGCAGAAGAAAAAAGAATTCCTGACAAAGCCAACAAAAGAAGAGAAATTGAATAAATTAGGGTTGAGCGCACCTACACACCTTTGGCATACGCCATTTATTATTTTTTTATTTCACTGGCGGCATCCCTAACAGCCAGAATAATAAATATGCCGAATTAACTAAGCCTCTACAAGGACTTTTTAGTAATAACAAGAATGATGGTTTACTTATTAACCAACCTTGTCTGCGAATACCACTGGGTATCGGCAGATTGATTAAAATCTTAACGACCGTGGCACGTGCCTACAATGCAGCGTTAGTAGTAAGGAATTTCTTTTTTGAATTCAGAAATACTGTTAATCGTTCGTTTTTCTTGCGTGGGAATACTCTCAAATTTTCCACGAGAGAACAGCACCAATTCCCCGCAGCGCTCTCGTTTAGCGAGTTGATGCGCGAAGTCTTGAATCTCTTCGAAACTCAAGCCTTTGATCCTTTCAGCAAGCTTTGCATTTCTATTAAACTCTAAATCTTGCGTACCCAAACTTACCCATAAACGCTGTGACTTCATCGAAAGAGTAAGGTCTCTCTCTTCTAACTGCTTAATGAGGTTTTGTTGGATAGTAGGCCAATAAAAACGATAGAACTCTATTTCATTGAGTTGCTGGAACAAAAAGGCGGTCATTGCATCTAGCAACTGCTTTGGACTGCATTGCGGGCTTTGTATGTAAAATGCCATTCCGGGGTGTTGATTATGTGGTACATAGCCTGTACCGACTATGTATCCCAATTGCTGTTCTGTTCTTAACGAATTGAAGAACGGTGCTGCCAGCATCTGTTCAAGAACCATACATAATGCGGTGTCGGTGAGGCTAGGAGAAGGTGCTTGTAAATAAAGTACGACCGCAGAGTCATCGTGATTACACAACACCTCGTGATAAAGAGTTCCGCCCACAGGCAGCTTAGATACGGCACGAGAAAGGGGAGCTCCCCCTGCATTTTTGCAATGGCTATGAAGCGACGTCGAAAATGCCTTTGCTTCTTCGCTTGCCCAGTTGCCATGCATAAATGCCTCTACAAAATAATGCTCAAAGGCTGCACTGCGACAGCCTAGCATCTCGTTATAAGAGATGTTTTCTATCACGTCTAACAATTCAACTGGCGCTTGCGTGTTGCGTTGAATAAGAACACTTAAGCGAGAGAATAAACGGTTAGTCGGCTTATTTAACAGTGAATTATGAAGGCTTTGAATTTGAAGTGCTTTGTGATGTTCAAAGGCTCTTTCGTCAGGAATAAAACCGAGAACGGCGTCAAGAAGTTGACTTGCTAACAATGTCTGCTGATTCGTAAAACCGCGGGTGTGTAGGGTAAACCCAGCTTGATGCCCATAAATCCGATAGTGAAGTCCAGCTATTTCAGCTCGGTAGTATTTAGCTTGGAGATGATCGTTAAGTGCGCCGAGCCAAATTCGCTTGGCCGCAACAGAGGTCAAAGAGTCTGAAAACTGAGCTGCGTCGAAAGAGATATAAATATCGCCTTTAGGGCTATGGAATTGTTGGTCTTGAGCGAACCAAAATCGATAGCCACCATTATCTACCAACCTATTTGGAACATTAAACCCCGTTTCAGGGAGGATAAGCGTGTATTCGCTCGCCAAATAAGGGTTGGGTGGGGGAAGACACAATTCTGGAATTTTCTTTGCGCTTTCAAGTGAATGTATTAGCGCATCGTCGATGTCTTCAACGCTATATTCAGCCTCATAAAATGCGCAAACCTGAGTGGTTTTAACATCTTTTGATATAACCTTTAAACGAAGGTTCTTGGGCGTGAAAAAGGACAGAGCATGCTCAATTATGCTTCTGTCATAACTACCAATAGTAGAGCGAAGTCTATTTAATTCGTCAGGTTCGAATATAAATTGATGCTGTGCATACTCAGTTATGATCCCAAGCGGCTTCACATTTTCTTCGTACTCTAAAGCCAGCGCGTTTAGCTGCGACTTTTCGTGAAAGCGCCACTCTTCAGTCGATGCTTCTCTAATTAATTCGATGTAGCTAAATAGTGCCTCTAACACCTGCGCTTTGTGTTTAAGGCCTTCCTGGGTAAGCTGAAAGCTCACATTAAAATCTTTAAATTTATCGCCTTCTATGCCAGAGCCCGCTATCAGGTTTAACGCCCAATCTTTTTCTTTTAAATAGGCAAGTAGGCTTCCTTCACCTTCGTCACCAATCAAATGGCTGATGTAGTTCAGCGGTTTGGTTTTGTAGTCGTTCTGTAAAGCGGGGAGGGCAAATGTCACTATCATACGTCTAGCAGATTGCAGCGGATGAATGTTGATTTGAATGCCCAGTTCATTTTCTGTGTAAAGCGAAGGCCAGTCGTCAGAGGCTAACTGTCCACTTGGCAATGTCCCAAAACACTGATTCACTAACGCCTCGAGTTGACGTATTGGCATAGGACTGGCTATGCACAAGCGCATATTAAGCGCACAGTAATACGATTGGTGCAGTGCCTTTAGGCGCCGTTTAAGCTCTGTACATTCGTGTTGAGAAAAGGTATCGCAATTGCCTACAGAAAATTTTGCAAAAGGATGTTCTGGATTACATGTCTCTTTATGAATTTGATAAAGGCGGCGAAGGTCGTCTTTTTTCTTAAACTCAAATTCAGCATGAATGTTCTTTATTTCGTTGGTTAGTGCGTCTTCTTCAAATAAGGGTTGCCTAAGCATATCTGCAAATGCAGGCAATGTTTGCGCAATAGCGTCACCGCTGCAATTAAAATGGTAATTTGTGTACTCGGTACCTGTCCACGCGTTGATTGTGCCGCCGTGTTGCTCAATGAATCCATTTATAGCATTGGGTTTGGGCAAATGACGGCTACCCATAAAAAGCATGTGTTCAAGAAGATGGGCTAACCCTTGGCAATCGTTTGGGTCATAAAAGTGTCCGGCTCTTACCGCCATTGAAACAAAAGATTCACTCGCTTCTGGCGTGTGACATAACATGGCACGCAACCCATTAGGTAAAGTAACGTGATGTGCGTTTTCTAAATTTATGGTGTTGTTCACATTGTCTCGTTTTTGGTCAAGAGCACCTTACTGCTGGAGCGTCTATAAAGAGAAACTTCACAAAACGTTAAATAATGTACGAAAATTCTCACTATTCGCCGTTTAGCGCTAGGCGTAGTATCAGCTCTCTGATATCGTTAGCATACTTTCATTAATACTATGCGCAATGTTATGTCAGGTCAAAGTAGCAACGACGACATTTATCTTTTCATTATGCGTCACGGTGAAGCAGAAGCGCCCAGACTCGATGATAAAAGCAGGCAACTTACACCATTAGGTAGAGAGCAAGCCAAAACAGCAGCTTTATGGTTAAAAGACCAGTATTGCCAGAAAGGCATTGTGGACTTAGCGCTTGTGAGCCCTTATCGTCGAGCCAAACAGACCCATGATATGGTATCGCTTGATATCATTGCGAACAAAGTTGAAAATAATGAAGATATTGTTCCGGAAGGCTCGCCAAGACTGGTGAGTGATTATATTGATGGACTTCTTCACGCCGCGGTCAATTCCAAAAAACCAATCAAAAAACTTCTTGTTGTTAGTCACATGCCGCTAGTTAGCTATCTCGTTGATGAACTGTGCCAGTCTTACACCACAAGTTTGTTTTCTACGGCCTCAATTGCTGTTATCAAGTATTCTTTAAAAGAGCACAAAGGCACGCTGGTAACGCATTATCAAGGACTGTAAACGCCTTGCTCCTTCTTAGCGATTAATTTCGGAAATTGAACAATTAATCGTTAAGTATATTCCCACATGGTCGATAGACTCTTTGAGAGTGTCAAAGTTTATTCTATTGAAGGGTTGGGAAATGGACAGCAAATCTATTCCTGAGCTCCTTAAACGTTCATTGCAATCGCATATGGCGGAGGCTGATTTACGTGAAGATAAGGAGACGCAGGATATTATTGCCAAATTATCTGAATTGTCAGATAAGGTCGCTGCTGCGAAAGCTAGAGCGCTGGCAAATAGAGCACAGCGTCTAGCTGACGAATCAAAAGGTTAGCTGATAAGGCCGAAAGGCAGGTTAACCACCAAAACGCTTAGTGGTCGTTATTCGACTCTTTAGGTGCAACATAGTATTCCGGCATGATTCTGACGGTTTTTATCATGCTTTCTGAAATGTCTACAATTTCTAACGGATAACCCGCCAAACGCACGCTTACTTTGTTCTCAGGAATATCTTCAAGATACTCAAGTAATAAACCATTAAGGGTTTTAGGGCCTTCCGTAGGCAGGTTCCAATCCATTTCTCTGTTCAATTCCCGGACGTTGGCACTACCATCAACCAATACTGAACCATCCTGTTGTACGTGTGCTTCTTTACTGTGGTCTGGAACCATACTGGTGGTAAAGTCACCGATAATCTCTTCAAGAATATCTTCAAGAGTGACTAGACCCATAATGTCGCCATACTCATCAACGACCAAAGCAATGCGCTCTTTTTCCGCTTGAAACTTATACATCAGCGTGTGCAGTGGGGTAGATTCTGGTGTGTAGTAAATCTCACGAACTGCGCGAAGCAAACTTGATTTAGTGAACTGGTCTTTTGATAGAAGGCGCAGGGCGTCACGCACATGCACAAAGCCTACCGCATCGTCGACACTGTCTCGGTATAATAAAACACGGGTATGTTGAGCATGGGTTAACGCTTTTTGAATTTTCTTCCAATCGTCGTTAATGTCGATAGCAAAAATTTCAGCACGTGGCACCATGATATCTTCGGCCGTTACACTTTCTAAGTCCAAAATACTCACCAACATATCTTGGTGTCGCTTAGGGATCATGGCACCAGCTTCAAAAACCACGGTTCTTAACTCTTCTCGACTTAACGAGTCGTCACTTCCACTTGCAGGACTAATTCTTAGCAAAGCTAGAATGCCGTTTGTGATACCGTTAATCGCTGCCACAAAAGGGTACAGCAAGGTAAGTAGTGGAAGCAGAATAATGGAGCTCGGAAATGCCACTTTTTCTGGATACAGCGCAGCTAGTGTTTTCGGCGTTACTTCTGCAAAAATAAGTAGGACCAGCGTTAAGCCAAAGGTAGCAGCAAACAGCCCCCAATAGTCACCGAATAAACGAATACAAAGTATGGTTGCAAGCGAGGATGCTGCAATATTCACTAAGTTGTTTCCGATGAGAATAAGGCCGATAAGGCGATCAGGTCGTTCTAGAAGTTTAGCAACACGTATAGCTGAGCGGTTGCCTTCTCCTTGCAAATGCTTGAGTCGATAACGATTAATCGACATCATGCCAGTTTCTGAACTAGAGAAATACGCAGATAGTAATATGAGTACGCCGAGCGCGATAAACAGCGTACTCGTTGATATGTCGTCCAATTAATGGGTTCCTGTCTTAACTTAGGCTTCAAATGTATTGATTTGAGGTGCGAGTTTCAAGGGAAAATTGTTGATATGCCCCTAATTAACTAGATAACACCAAAAAGTGACAAGCGCCGCCGAGCCGCCTAAAAAGCAAGCCCGGCAGCGAGCTCAGCAATAAATACAGGGAGTTTTAAAGAAGAAATTCGCGAACTAGTTTGCTACCAAAATAGGCAAGGGACAGTAGCGTCACACCCAAGACTGTCATCACAATAACTTGTCGCCCGCGCCAACCTCGAAGTTTCTGGCCAATTAAAAGAATGAGAAAAACAACGAGAGCGGCCGCTGATAGCACCGTTTTATGCGCGTAAGTTTTGTTAAACATATCTTCTAAGAAAACAAACCCGCTAATTAGTGAGACGGTTAGTAAACAAGTTCCCGCAAGCAACAGCTTGAACAAAATGTTTTCTACAAGCATTAAAGGCGGTAGTGATGAATGTAGTAGCGCAGCACCTTTTTGCTTTAACCGGTAGGTAATGTAGGACATTTGCAGTGCGTATAAGAATGCAATGACCAAAGTGCAGTACGCAAACAATGACAAACTAATATGGATAACTAAGCCCGGCTGCAGCTCTATGTGCATGATGTACGACACGGGAATAAACTGTGAGGCGAGTACCGTAAGACTTGCAAAGCCGAAAACAACAGGAAGTAAAATAAGATTAGGAATGGCGCGGGCAAATATAAGCATGGATACTGTGATTATCCACGACACTAATGAAAGTACGTTGGTTACACTCATGTCTTGCCCAGGCGCGACAATAATAACGTTGGTGAGAAAAGCGATATGTGCAATTGCCCCAACACTAGCGATGGATAGCCCTAATCGCTTATTCGGGCCGTCTTGGTCTACGAATTTGCCAATAAGTACTGCCGCAGCTAATGCGTAGAGTAAAGCAGCAGAAATGGCGAAAAGGGTGTTCATGATGCGTCCTGTAATAGGTAGGTGACGTCTTCACCGACTGAGTCGGTATTGATACTGCAACTTGCAAGTAAATTCAACCATCTCCTTGATTTTGTTTGTTTCACACCCACTTTTAGTGTGGGTATAGGATCATGGAAGGACAATTTTTACTCCATATCGACTTCGAAATTCGTACATCAAATTTCGACAACCCTTGACGCAAAAGTTTAAAAATTTAACCGCAATTGTGGGTACGTTACCGTTCGCTTTTACGTTACAATGCGGGCATTACGTCTGAAATAAAAAGAAGTTTCATACTATGTTTGAGAATTTATCAGAACGCTTAGGCCAGACATTACGAAATGTCAGTGGTAAAGGGCGTCTTACTGAAGACAATATTAAAGAAACGCTACGCGAAGTGCGTATGGCGCTACTTGAAGCCGACGTTGCGCTACCCGTAGTAAAAGCGTTTGTTGCACAGGTAAAAGAGCGTGCAGTTGGTACCGAAGTAACCAAAAGCCTCAAGCCTGGCCAAGTATTTATTAAAATCGTTCAGTCTGAACTAGAGTCGGTGATGGGGGAAGCGAACGAAAAGCTTAACCTCGCAACTCAACCTCCGGCTGTTGTGCTTATGGCGGGCTTACAAGGTGCGGGTAAAACTACGTCTGTAGGTAAACTTGCGAAATACCTAACTGAGCGCGAGAAAAAGAAAGTGATGGTAGTGAGTGCCGACGTTTATCGTCCGGCCGCTATCAAGCAGCTTGAAACCCTTGCCGGTGAAGTGAATGTAGCTTTTCACCCGTCAACGATTTTACAAAAGCCCATTGATATCGTTAACGATGCCATTGTTGAAGCGAAGAAGAATTTCTTCGATGTACTACTAGTGGATACAGCAGGTCGTTTGCATGTCGACAGTGACATGATGGACGAAATTAAAGAGCTTCACGCTGCTGTTAAGCCAATTGAAACTCTGTTCGTGGTTGATGCCATGACCGGTCAGGATGCTGCGAATACGGCAAAGGCGTTTAACGACGCGCTACCGCTAACCGGTGTAATACTGACCAAAGCAGATGGTGATGCACGAGGTGGTGCTGCACTGTCGGTTCGTCACATCACGGGTAAACCTATCAAGTTTATCGGTATGGGCGAAAAGGTTGATGCACTTGAGCCTTTCCACCCTGAGCGTATTGCGTCTCGTATCTTGGGCATGGGCGACGTACTTAGCCTTATCGAAGAGGTTGAGCGTAAAGTCGATAAGTCGAAAGCGGAAAAGCTGGCCAAGAAGGTACAGAAAGGAAAAGGCTTCGACCTGCAAGACTTTAAAGATCAGCTTGAGCAAATGAAGAACATGGGCGGCATGATGGGAATGCTTGATAAGCTTCCTGGCATGGGCGGTATGTCTGACAAAATTAAAGATCAGGCAAACGACAAGCAGTTCAACCAAATGGAAGCCATCATTAATTCAATGACCCCGGCTGAACGTGCACGTCCAGATATGATTAAAGGGTCGCGTAAGCGCCGTATTGCGGCAGGCTCAGGTACGCAAATTCAAGACGTAAACCGTTTGCTTAAACAGTTTACGCAAATGCAGAAAATGATGAAGAAAATGTCTGGCGGCGGCATGAAGAAGATGATGCGTCAGATGAAAGGCATGATGCCTCCGGGTGGCGGTTTTGGAGGCCCTGGTGGCCCAGGCGGCCCGGGTGGATTCGGCGGTCCTGGCGGGTTTGGCGGAGGCGGTGGCTTCCCACCTCGTTAAAAGGCTGTCGCATTACTTAGCAATGCTTAAAAACCTCAATCGCAGCAATGCATTGAGGTTTTTTTATTTTTTTGCATCCAGTATCACTCATCAATCGTTTGGCTTGTTGAACAGGACGTGAGCAGTACTTATCGCATCGCGCGTTTAAGTGACGTCTCTTCACGAATCAACAAGTACGGAGATGAAGATGGAATTCAATAAAACATCACAGCAAAAATTAAAACTGTCACTGTTGGCGACGGCAATGGTTCTCGCGCTAAGTGCCTGCGACGGTGACGACGGAACAAATGGTGTCGATGGGACTGATGGCGCGCCTGGCCAAGATGGTGAACCCGGTCAGGATGGAGCCCCAGGCTTTGCGTCAGCGACTTTCTTGGTCGCAAACAATGGCGATGACAACCGCAATACTGTTACCTCGATTGACCAAAACGCGAACGTCTTATCCACGGTAACCACAGGAGCCAATGAGGGGATTGTATTCACGCAAAGCGGAAGCTTAGTACAAGCTGGCGACAGTGATTTACCGTTATTAAGAACGCTTTGTAATTTTGAAGCTCAAGCCGACTACATGATGAGTGCAGGGCACGAGATAACGGGCGCAACTACGGGCCTTGTTAATCCGAAAGGTATTGCCTTTGCTGAAAATGCAGGTTTAGTTATGGTGGCTGACTTTAACGGTCAAAAGGTTAGCGTATTCGGTGGCCAAGCAGCAGGCAATGTTGCACCAATTGCAGAAATAATGACCTCAGCAAAACCATGGGATGTGGCCTATGACGAACAAAGCGATAGATTGTTTGTTGCACTGACCGATGGGACACTCGCGGTTTACGATAATGTCGCTGGTTCTGATTTTGCGCCCACAGTTATGCGTTCAGTGGTGCCTTCAGATGCAGACGGAAATCAAATATCGATTAATCTGCACGGTATCGCTTACGAGCCTATGTCTAATCGTATGGTATTGTCAGACGTTGGCGATGCTGCAATTGCTGATGATGGACAAATTTTTGTTTTAGAAAATGTCTCTACGGCTGATGGGGCTGTAGTACCAAGTAGAGTGATTGGCGGCGCATCGACCCAGCTTGGTAATCCGGTAGACATTGTTTTAACCGGTTCTGATCTTCGCGTGGCGGAAAAATCCAATGACGCCATTTTGGTGTTCTCAAACATATTTAACGGTGCTAGCGGCGACGTTGCACCAACGCTATCAACGCCTTCAGTAAAACCAGAGTCGTTGGCCGAGTTAACTCAGCTGAACGAGATGAAAGACGCATCGGACGATGGCATAACTACCATGCCTATTATGGGCCTTTCGGTATCAAGTAACCCTGCAAGCGAAGGTCCAACCACGGGGCAAGTAGCGCAATACAGCGCTGTACTTTCCAGTGAGCTAAGCACTTTTGACGCTGGTATGAGCATTGAGAGTGCCGCTTTCACGGCTAGCGGTGATGGCGTCATTACTTTCGATGATGTTGAAACCTCAACGGGTGGTTTACTCGTGATTAATCGCCTCAAAACCATGCGAGAGGGTATGATGTATAGCGATAGTTTCGACCACATGATTGCGGGTAGCGATACAGGCTTGATTGCACCTAAAGGGTTAGACATTGCCTCAGAAGCAGGTGTGGTATTTGTGGCAGATGTTAACGAAGCTACTCCTGCCGTTCGCGTATTCTCGCCTTGTGCGTCAGGCAATGTTGCGCCTCTATTAACACTTGAAGCGGCCAACGGGGCGCGCCCTTGGGATGTGGATTACGACCCATCAACTGATAGCGCGTATCTGGCGTTAACTAACGGTTCGGTTGCCGTGTTTGAAGAAGTGATGCGCAAAATGGAAAGCGGTGAAACCGTAATTACGGGTGAAGACAGGCTGATTGTCCCTGCAAGTGGTGGGACAGCATTTGCCGCGCCAACCAACATCCATGGCATAGACTATGATAGCCAAAGCGATAGTTTGGTCATTTCTGATGTAGGCAGCGCAGCGGATGCTACTGACGGTAAATTGTACGTGATTCCTGGCGCAGGCAGTGCCGATGGCATAACGGATGTATCCGTCAATATTGCGGGACCGAACTCAATGTTGGGTAATCCGGTAGACTTGATGCTCAGCAATGGTCATGTATATGTTGCTGAAAAATCAAATGGCATGATCCTGCGCTTTGACAATATTCTAAATGCAGCCTCGGGTGATATTACGCCCAGCTTTAGCATGATGTATCCCGCACCAGAGTCGGTAAATGTATTGTCAGTGAAGTAAAACAACTGATGAACAGCCTTGTAGAAACCGTTCATCTTATCGCTGTTCTATGAAAGCTCAATGCTTTCGCTAAAGTGGCACGTACCTAATCAGTACGTGCCGCTTTATATTTATTTGGCGTTATTGGGATATTCAAAAGCTTTGCCAACTAACTTTTAAACAATAGCATGCTTTATAACCAACAAATCACCGCGCATCTGTGCAAATTCGTGAATTCATAATACACTGACGGGCTACATCGTGCGCATGTGCTCGCTTTCTTTTCAGGTATGCAACTTTTACCCTATCAAAGCAGGTACAGTTTTGTGCTGTGTGAGCGTTCACGCGGCAGAGTTATTGATACAGGAACACTATGGCAGGCTTAAAACGTATTATTCTTATCGACACGCATTTACCAGGCGTGGTCGAGCTAAAGCTTGATGGACACACCAATATTTGTGGTACCAATGCGTCGGGTAAAACCACGCTTCAACGACTTATTCCCGTTTTTTACGGCGAGTACCCAAGTCGCGTGGTACCGGCAACCCGTGACAGCTTTGAACGCTGGTATTTGCCTCGTTTATCTAGCTTTATTATTTATGAATACACGCGTGCTGAAGGTGACCTGTGCCAAGCAGTGTTAAGCTCAAACGGAACCGGCGTCAATTATCGTTTAATCGGCAAGCCATTTGAAATCAGTGATTATTTGATAGAGCAAAAGAACGGCAAACACGCTAGTGTAAGCAGCGCCGAGCTTGCACGCGCCATGAAGCGTAACAACATATTGGTTACGAGCTTACTTAATACGAAAGACTTCCGTGCAATCATTCAAAACGACCACGGGGTGCTTAACCAGAGTAACAATGCCCGTGAGCTATTAGGCTACGCCAAAATCTTTAGCCTTTGCGAACCGTCGAAACACATGCGCCACATTGAGAAGTTGGCTAAAGCGGTTCACTCTAAAGAAGGCAAGATGGAAACTATCAAGGCCATGATTGCCGCCATTTTAGAAGAGGACGGTGTTACGCCACCTACTTCAGGCCTAAGCCGCCACCGCGTCGATGACTGGATTAAAGAATGTCACTTAATTAAACAGTTCGACAAAATTCGCCCTGAATTTTCTAAACTCGAACAAGCTGACATGGCGCTAACCACAACAGAGCAAGTGCTTGCTAACCTAAAGCATAGTTTCGAGCTTGATAAGACCTACTTGGCTGCGCGCGTTGAAACAACAAAGAATGAACTGGATGAGAATAGCTTCCAGCGCAAACAAACGGACAACGAGTGGGGTGATACCCGCGATCACCTAAACCAGGTTATTTCATCTGCTCGCGCCGATGTTGAGAAGTTCACCAGTGAACTTGATACGGTAGAGCGTGAATTCGATAAGTGGCAAGACGAAAATATTGAGCAGCTTAAAGAAGATGTGGCAAATCTAGCGCAGTGGCAAAATGAAAAAGCCATGGCCGATAGTCGCTATGTACTGCTTACTGAAAAACACCAAGATATTGAGTCGGCCTACAACAAGCGCTTAGCTGAGCTAGGTGAAAAGCTGTCAATTACTCTAGAAGAAATGTCAGCCGCACGCCAAGAAGCTGCAGAGAATAAAGCTGAGCAACAGCAGAGCGAACGTGAAGCGTTAAGTCGCATCCAAAGCGATTACAACGGCCAGCTAAGCACGCTGCAGCAGAATTACCAGAATAGTTTAAATGATCTGAAAGTAGCGGAAGCTGAGCTGAAAGCCTCACTCAGCAACGCTGGCTATAACGAGTTTGAGCAGTCTCAGCTAGACATTTTAGACGCAGCAATAAAAGAGGCGTCCATTAATGAAGATTCAGCCCGTGGCGAATTACGACAAGCTCAACAGGCACACGCTAAATCAGTAGAATTTCGCAAAGGATGTTCAAATGCGTTAGACAAAGCACGAAACGCCTTTCAACAAGAAGAAAAAGCGGTTAATAAAATTAACGCGCTGCTGTACCCAGGGGAAGGCTCGTTACTTGAATTCTTGCGCGCCAATGTGGACGACTGGGAATTATCCTTAGGTAAAGTTATTCGCCCTGAGCTACTTGAGCGCGCAGATTTAGCGCCTGTTATGGTAAAGGATGCCGAAAGCGCCAGCGATACCTTCATGGGTGTTAAGTTAGCGCTCACTGAACTTGATACCCCTGACTACGCCTTCACTGAACAAGCACTTAAGCAGCAATTGCAAGAAGCTGAAATACGTCAGGCTGCCGCCCTTGCCGCGCAAAACGAATGTGAACAGCGTTTAGCAAAAGCTAACGAGGACGTGCGTAACGCCGAGCTTGTGGTTACTCAGAAAGACAACGCAGTTAAAAGTGCGGAAGCCAGTCGTAAGCGTGCACAGCAAGACCGCGATACGGTACTTAGCGAATATCAGCAGGCGCTTTCTGCACGTAAGCAAAAAGCCAAAACTAAGCTTGAAGCGAATCAACAGTCACAAAAGCAAGCGAAGGCGCAGTTTGAGCTTAGTCGTGACGAAATCAAAGATCAGCAGCGCGAAGCGGAAACCGAACACAAATTCCATTGGCAGCAGCTTATTGCTGACAGTGAAGCACGTATATCTCAGCTTGATAGCGACATGCGTAAGGCGAAAGACAATGCTGCCCAAGACCGCAAAGATATGCAGGATTGGCTAGAAAGCGAATTGAGCAATCGCGGTGTGGATGTTGATGAAATAGGTCAGCTTAAAAAGCAAATCAATAAGCTTAAAGAAGACATTACGCGTACTGAAACCCACCGTCATAAAGTAGCCGACTACGAGCGTTGGTACACTAACGTGTTTACCAAGCAAAAAGTGGTATGGCAGGAAGGCTTGTCTAAGTCGCGTAAGTTATTGGGCGAATCTGAGCGTAATTTAGCCAGCAAACAAGCAACCTATAAAGCTAACCGCGAACAGCTTCAAGAGCAGCACGGACAGCTTGAAACTACGCTTAAAACTGCCAGTGAGCACCTAGAACAGGTTAAAACCTTAAGTAAATCTCTTGCCAAGCTTACGCTTCAAGCAGGTGATGAAACGGCTGAAATTAAGCACGACGATGTAAGTATTGGTCAGCGTATTTCAGAAGTGCAAAGCCAGCTTCAAGAGCGCGAAAACTTACTAAGCGATATTCGCGCCTATGTAGAAAGATTCGACCAGCTTATTGCTGCGCAAGCGGGTACAGGGCTATCTGATACGTGGGAGCGCGCCCGTGAAGAGTGTGCAACGCTAAACGCCCACGGCGTGAAGAGCTTTGATCACCGCCGAATGGTGTCGCATTTAGCACAGCTTCTAAACGTGATTGTTCCGCAGAAGCTACAGGGCTTGCGTGAGCAAGGCCGTATCTTTGGTGCCGATCTTTCGCAATACTACTTTGTACTTGCCGATATCGACAAACGCATTGTGTCGCAAAGCCGCCGTATTACCCAAGAGGTCGACGGCGACCTTTCTCTTGATGGTGTATCAGACTCGGCTGTTAAAATTCGCTCACGTATTAGTGAACTTGAATTCTGGCCCGAACTTGAGCAATTCAGAAAGCTCTATGAGCACTGGATGGAAGAGGGGGCTAACGAGTTACCAGAGGAAGAGTACGGTCAAAGTATGCGCCGGGTTCTTGATATTCTTGGCCGTGCAGCGCTTACGGGCGGCATTAGCAAGCTACTTGATATCGAGCTACACCTTCGTGAGGGTAAAAGTGACCTTGTTATTCGTACTGATCGCCAGCTTAACGAGTCATCAAGCCACGGTATGGCCTACCTTATTCTGTGTAAATTCTTACTCGCTTTCACCCGTCTGCTGCGCGGCGATGCCGACGCCACAGTGCATTGGCCGATCGATGAACTAGGTACACTTCACCAAAACAACGTGAAGAAAATCTTTGAAGCGTGTCAAAACAATAACATTAGTGTAGTCGGCGCATTCCCTAACCCAGAGTCAGAAGTATTGACGTTGTTTGAAAACCGCTACTTGATAGATAAGGTAACCCGCCAACTGCAGGTGGTTCAGCCAAAAGTAAGCTCTATAGGGGCGCGCATTAAACAGAAAAAAGAAGCAGAAAAGAACGGTGAAGTAGCAGGTGAGGAGGCATCAGCATGATGACAGAACAAGGCCGTGTACTAAGTGCACTTCTACAAGGCGCGTTTATTTGTCAGGTGACCGATGAAGAGGCATGGCGTTTTCTTAAATCAAGAGACAACGCTGCGCAGTTAGAACCTCATTTAGCGTTATTAAATCGTACATTATCGACCACCGCTGAGGGTGACGTATTCTTTGCCAGCTTCCTCACCATTGGTGAGAACGAGCGCAAAGTGCTTACACAGCAGTTCCAAGATACAGCATCTAACCTAGTGCCACTGGTAGAGTGGTTGCTGCTGGTTCAGCAAGCCAATGAATCTGATATGCCCATTACCATGGGTAGCGCTATTCGACTAAACGAGCTGCAAACTACCATTGAAGACACCCCCGCCTATGCTGAGCAGTTAGAGAAAATATCGCGCTATCGCATGTTTGGTTCTACCAGTGTGAATTTGGATGGTCAGCTAAAGCAGGTGTTTAAACGCTTAATTGAAATGGGTTATCTGATTAAGCCAAACCCAGATAAACAGATTTATTTGGGCACTGGCAAAATTGAACACCTTTACGAAATGCTACGTTTCATTGATGAAACCGAAGCGCTGAGTTTATCTGAGCAGGCGGAGGCCGCTATTTCGCAAGGTAGCTTGATATGAGTCAGGTGTTAATTCAGGCAGGAACTAAACTATTAAACGCATTGGGTCGTCACAGCGACCTTATCATGCAGGCGTACATTAATGGTTCAGTAAAAGAGCGCGATCACAGCCCTAAGGTATTAGACCAGCTTGTTCAACTAGGCGTATTGTGGCGCCCGGAAGCGCAAAGCGAACTGCGTTTGAAAAGCGCGGTGAGAACGCTTTTAGAGGGGAGCTTACAAGACGAGCGCAACCGGACTATCAACGCCAATATTGGTGCGTCGCTGGCAAGCCTTAAAACCCTAACCGAGCACTATAAAGAAGCCCTTCATTACAACAAGTACAATGAAGCGGCAGCCCACATGGGCGATTTAACCGAGCATGTCTATCAACTTTCAGAATCATTGAGTAATAGCGTACGTGTCATGTTTGGCCGTATTAACAATGAGTTTGGCTACGTGTCTTCGGTTGAAGCTAAAATTCGCGAAAATGAGCTAGCGCAAGGACAGGTAACCGATTTACTTGCCCAGCTTGAGTGTTTCCGCTTCGATGAGTTAAGTGAACTGGCGGGTTCTAACCGTGAACTTCGTCACTTGCTGGTGGTGTCGCTACAGCAGCGCTTTGCCAAGGCCGCACAGGAGTTATCAGTAGTACAAGCACGCTTATTAGACTTGTTGGGTCGGTTCAGAGAGTTCCAAGGTCGAACACGCTTGCTTAAAGGCTTCTTGCTACACATGGAGCAGCAGCCTGATTTTGCGCCAGGCAACTACGCTAACCTGACTAACGTACCTGTGTTGTTTAACCAATCGGACGCGATTATTGCTAACGCTGCTCCAGACGTGAACAACGTTGAGCATGAAGCCGATTACCAAAATATAGTGGCGTCGTTAACCCACGTACACAAACGTCAGACTAAGCACGAAGACACGAAACCAGTCGACATTGATGTGACTGAGCAATCGACCTTGTCACTTGAAAAAGATCCATTGCAGCAAGCGGTAGAAGCGTATTTCTGTGAAGTCATCGATTCTGGTCAGCCTAAAACGGCGCTGGATTACTTTGAAGAACAGGCTTTAGACTTTGACCCTGAAGTGTGGATTTATCAGGTGATCGGGGGGTATCAAGCCCTAAACGATGAAGATAAGCAGTTTTTTGCATTAGAATCCCACGGTAATAACGATAAAGTCTATACGGGTAATTTCTATATTAACGATATTACATTGGGCTTGCGTTAACGTCATTTCTTAATTTTACCCATCGCCTGTAAAAGTAAGTCTGGCCCACGTTTATTAAGGGTGTGCCAGGCTTTCATACAACGTCAACGGTTCAAATTTAAACGTAAGTTAACAATGTTGATTAACTTCGTTCTTTTCTTTTTCACGCCAATTTTTGCGATGTGTGACACTTGGAACCTGTCAAAAAACACCTATAATGCAATAGGTGTTTACACTTATTTAACATTGTGAACTAAAAGCTTCATCGCGGCGTAACACTATCGTCAATTCAGCGGTCTACATTATTAGCCCTGTTAAACCTTGGAACCAAGTTAAAGGTTTATAGGTCCTATCGTAGTTCAACAACGACGCGTTATTGATGCTTTGGGTGTTAAATAGCTCGGTGTAGACACAAAAAAATTATCGCTACTGCTAGGACGCAGAGCATGTTGTGGTACTGCCGCGTACAGTACGAAGAGGAAGAGTGTTATGCAATTATCAGAAGAACAAAGTTTTAACCAAGCCCTTATCAAGCTTTCAGTATTACTTTATCAAGTCGACGGAATGGTCACACTGTCGGAACAAGACTACCTGAATGCAATGGTTGAGTCTTTAGACTGGCAAAGCCCAATCTGTCGCGAAGCATTTCTAAACGACACGATATACCAAACGCGAAAGGCCATTGACACCGGCGATGCCATGACGTTTTTACGCAGTTTGAAGCACGACCTATCGTTTGATGCCGAGAAAACGTTAGAGGTTGCAATGGCGATCACGGGCGTTGATGGCGAGCGAAGCGAGGAAGAAACCGAACTTCTATCATTACTTACCCATAAATTACTCGCCAAAGCTTTAGTTTCGGGTAAAGATACACTGCAATAATCGCTTTTTATTGCCACAGACCTAAACGTTAACAATGCCAAATTTTACCGTTAAAGCAGCACACGCATGTGCTGCTTCTCTCGCGCTGTTCTTATTGAGCGGCTGCCATTCGTCGCACAGTTCTCAGTTCAGCGCCAGTGCACAGGCCTTCCCGGTTGGTGTGCAGCCTTTCGATAATTACCTAAATGAAGTTGAACGTTACTTGCTTGAACATAGGGCATTTATTTCTGACGACAAAGCACAAGAAATGTCCATGAATATGCCATTTGAATGCGGCACACAATACCGCAATATTGGCGTCTTGTTAGTTCATGGATTAGGCGATTCACCTTACTTTTTTCGTGATGTTGCCAACGCCATGTGCAGTGAGGGCATTCACGTTAGAACCATCTTGTTGCCGGGACACGGCTCAAAACCCGGAGACATGCTAAATGTTAGCTATCAGCAGTGGCAGACAGAAACTAATCATCACATACGACTATTTTCCGAAGAAGTAGACAACCTCTACATTGGTGGCTTTTCGACGGGCGCTAACTTGACCACAATAGCAAGTTTTTCGATGGCTGAAGAGCTTGATATAAAAGGGCTAATGCATTTTTCACCAGCCTTTAAATCACGCTTCTTTGTGTCCCGTTTAGCGCCTTATATTGACTCATTATTTCCCTGGCCTAATGTTGAAGAAGAAGATAACCCAAGCCGCTATAACTCCACTGCAATGCCAGGGTTCGCTGCCTATCAAGAAAGCGTAAATGTGCTTCAAGATTTATTCTCTAAATCGGAAAAAGAAAAGCGTGCGTTGAATTTACCTGTGCTTATGGTGGTGGCAGAAAAAGACAGTGTGGTTGATACCTTAAAAGTAGCTGAACAGTTTAGAGATAATTTTACTCATCCACACAAGTGTTTATTGTGGCAGGGTGAGGACGAACCCGATGTACCTGAAAATACACTCATCATGCAAACCATGAAAGTCCCGGAGCAGCGTATTAGCGCAGCCTCTCATATGAGTACACTTTTTTCAGATAAGAACTCGCTATATGGTACTACGAGTGACTTTCGCATATGTGATAACGGTCAAGGTAGTGACGCTGAAGCGCGCTGCAAAGCCGGCGAAGAAGTGTGGTATGGGCCGTGGGGATTTGAGCCCGATAACGCTGATGAAGAGTTAGCAACTAATAAGAAAGACAAGGTGTATGCAAGGCTAACCTACAACCCTTACTTTGATAGGATGGTCGATCAACTACTCGCCTTTACAGGTAAAGCCAAAGTCAAAGCGTTCTGTAAAACCTACTAGGGCAGTAGGTTCTTAATCCATTTGAAAGCTCTAGCATCAGCCGTTTTTTAATAAAAAAACGCCCAAGCCTTAACGCGAGTAGTAACACTTGTTGTTACAACACACGTAGCTTGGGCGTCTCTCTTAATTCTCAAAGCAAATCTAGCGCACAGTCGCCGTTTAGGTGCCGCTTAAATAGGCATAGCGCCTACTTAAGCGGGTAAATCCTAGGAATGCTGTGCGTTGGCTTCTTCCATTTCCTTCTCAAGCTTAGCGCTTTCGTCTGCACGTGGCTTGGTAAATCGGGCAAGTGCAAGATACAAAACCGGTGTCAGGTAAAGGGTAAATACTACGGCAATACCCAATCCACCAAATACGACCCAGCCAATAGCATTACGAGCTTCTGCGCCAGCGCCTGTGGACAGAATGAGCGGCAGGCCACCTAGGATTGTTGAAACCAGCGTCATCATAATAGGGCGTAATCGCACTCTACCAGCCTCAACGATAGCATCGTAAATATCATAACCCTTATCGCGAAGCTGGTCGGCAAATTCAATCAAAAGAATCGCGTTTTTGGCGAGAAGACCTATCAACATTACCAAGCCAATTTGCGAGTAAATATTAATGCTGGTGCCGGTTAAAAACAGGGCATAGACCGCGGCTGCAATACCAAAAGGAACGGTAAGCATAACCACAACCGCACTGTTCACACTTTCAAATTGTGCAGCCAATACAAGCAGTACAATGACAAAAGCCAACACATAGGTAAGCGCTACTTGCTTAGACGTTTCCTCATAAGTTTGTGCTTCGCCAAGAAACACAAGTCCGATACCGTTCGGTAATGATTCTGCTGCTAGATTGCGAATATTTTCCACTACATTACTAAGCGCTACGTCTTCGGGCAATTCCATTTCCAGCTTAATTGCGCGGCGCTGTGCCTGACGCTCTAATTCAGCGGCAACACCTTCTTCACTGATGAAAGCTACGCTAGAAAGAGGCACCAAGTTTCCGTCGGTACTTTTCACATACAAGCTAGTAAGCTCAGATGGATCTAATGTACTGCGATTATTAGTTTGCAGCATGATAGGGATAGATTGGTCGCCCACATTCAAATCTGCGATATCATCGCCGTTCACAGCGGCGCGCAGGGTACTTGCTATATCGGTAAGCGGCACGCCCAGTTCTTCAGCACGGCGTCTGTCAATATTTACTCTCATCTGAGGTTGGGTAGGGTCGTAGCTTATTCTCGGTCTACCTAGTTCAGGTAGTGCATCTTCAATCTGACGAGAGAACGCTTGTGAAGCTTCGAAAATGTTTTCATAAGTGTCGCCAGTTAAAGCTATTTCAAGCCCGCCGCTTTGACCGCGAAGGTTCAAACTATTGCCGCCGAAGGCACTGCCTGGCGCCCCAGGAATTTGCTGAAGCTTAGGGCGTATTTCATTTACTACTTCTTGCAGAGATTTGTCTCGGTCATCCCAATGCTTCAAAGGCGCTGTGATAAAGACGATGTTGGGATCCCACGAACCGACTACCGTGTAAATGGAGTCTATGGTGCCGTTATCCACATAGGGAAGCAGCAGTTCTTCCATCTTTTCAGCTTGTCTGTCCATAAAGTTTAGGCCAGCACCGTCTGGACCTCGTGCAAAAATACGAATTGTGCCTCTGTCTTCGCTTGGCAGTAATTCATTATCGATATTTTGCGATAATATATAAGCGCCACCGCCTGCTGCTAAGCTCAACACACCAACTACCCAGCCATATTTGAGCGCTTTTAATAATGACGCCTGATACAGGCGCAAACAAGCGTTGCCAAAACGGCCAAAGGTCTTGCTAAACAAATCGCTTTCTTTCGCTTTTTTCACCTTAAGTCGGGCGGTAAGTGCAGGAACCAAGGAAAGGGCAACGAAAGATGAGATTATAACAGCGCCAGCTAATACGCCTCCAAACTCCCTGAATAAAAGCCCTGCAGTAGAAGGAAGGAATGCGATGGGAATAAATACTGAGGCGAGTACTGCGGTTGTTGCTACTACTGCGAAGAATACTTCTCGTGTGCCCACCACGGCTGCCGCACGGGCACCTAGACCCATACTTCTGCGACGCTGTATATTTTCAGAAACCACAATAGCGTCGTCTACTATCATACCCGTGGCCAATACAAGAGCGAGGAGGGTAAGAATATTAATGGAAAAGCCCATGCCCCAAATAATAGCCAGTGCACCCGCTAGCGAAACGGGTATCGACAGGGCAGGGACGATGGTGGCACGCCATGAACCAATAAACACTAAGAGTGTGACCACGACTAACGCCACGGTCAAGCTGAGTGAGACGACCACTTCTTTAACCGAGTCGCGGATAAACTCTGCATCATCGGACGTTACTACGATATGCATATCAGTAAAACGCTTGTCGAGGTCTGCGACCATGGCCAGCACTTCATCTGAAATCTCGATCGTATTAGAGCTTGCTTGACGTATTACGCCAACGCCTATGACTGGCGTTCCATCCAAACGAACTACGCTGGTGGTGTCGGCAGGGCCGAAGTACACACTGGCAACATCATTAATGCGAATGTCACCGCTTACAACAATGTTACCCACATCTTCTGCCGATACCGAAGTTGCATCAGCTCGCACGATTAACGCTTGTTCGGCAGATTGAATACTGCCAGCGGGTACATCAAAAGGCGCAAGCGATAGTGCATTAGCAATGTCACTCATCGATAGGCCAAAACTGGTTAATCGTAGAGGATCTACAGAAACGCGCAGCACACGCTCTCTTTCTCCATCTAACATAACGTCGGCAACGCCAGGAATGCTTAAAAACAATGGTGCTACATCGGTGTCGACACGTTCGGTGAGCGTCTCCATGTCCAAGGTATTACTTGAAATAGCAAGGCTTACGACCGCCTGAGCGTCGCTGTCGGCCCGAATGATCGATACTTGTTCGACATCTTCCGGAAGCTGTCGCTGAATTCGACTGACCGACTCACGTACTTCGTTAGCCGCGTCTTCCAAGTTAACGCCGGGGCGAAACTCAACCCGAACACGGGCCGAGTTTTCTTCACTTTGCGCATAGATGTCTTTGACGCCACTCACACGCGCAACCGCACCTTCAAGGCGACCAGTTACTTCGGCATCTACTGTTTCAGGAGATGCGCCGGGAAATTCTGCTGTAACGGTTACCTGAGGTGTATCTACATCGGGCAGTTCGCGCACTTCAAGACCGCTCAATGCAGCAAACCCAGCGATAGCAATAAGTAGATTTAGTACAACAATAAGAACCGGGCGTCGAATAGATAGCGATGGTAAGTCGCTAACTGACGAAGATAGGTTTGGATCACTCACCTTGAGGCCCTCCGGCCAGTTCGGTAGTAATCTCTTGTCCGGTACGTAAGCGTTGTACACCTTCAGAAATTAGTGTGTCACCTTCTTCAATGTCGCCCGAAACAAGGATAGTTCCTCTAAGACGCTGATGAACACTCACGTCAACACGTTTAGCCTTACCGTCTTCGGCAAGCCATATGTAAGCGACAGTAGCTCCCCACAAAAGTGCGGCTTCTGGAATGGCAGCAAAGCGATCGCCTTCAATGCTTAAATTAACCCGAAAGCTCATGCCAGGGCGAAATTGATCAGAAGAGTTGTCGAGTAATGCTCTAGCGCGAAGCGTTCTATCTGCCTCATTGATACGAGAATCAACCTGAGCTATCTCGGCTCTTACTAGTTTCTCTCTGTCACTCCATGGCTCAAGCGTTACGTTTGGCGCATTCAGTAAAACGGGCAATGCTGCTTCAGGCGCTCTGAAGTTAATAAAGAGTTTGCTTCTGTTATCCAGTGTAGTGATCACAGTCTGCTCGTTAATGCGATCGCCTACTTCAACGTCAGTTATGCCCACAACACCGTCAAAAGGCGCAACGATGTGTCTGTCTTGTAAATCGGCTTGAGCTTCTTCCAATGCAACTTCTGCAAGGTCACGTTGAGTGCGTGCTAAGTCCAATTCACTGACCGGCACAGCGCCTTGCTTATAGCTTGATGCTAATCGTTCTACGGTGCGCTGTGCGTCTTCCAAAGTGAGTTTGGCGCGTTTTAATGCCGTTTGCTGACGTCTATCATCAAGACGAACAAGCACCTTTCCTTTTTCTACTGTTTGCCCAGGGACAAAGTTAATTTCTGTTACTTCATCAGCGACGGCAGGATACAACACAATTGAACGAACGGCTTCAGCACTACCTACTGCTTCCACTTTTCGCGTTTCGTTCATAAATTCAATGGGCTTGGTTACTACAAGCTTTGCTTGCCTGTCTCCCATAAACTGCGCATTTGCAGTTGGCACCATCATTAAAAAAAGAGCGCAAAGACCTGTCCATGTCTTCATTGCACCATAGAATGAATTTTTCATTTTAAACCCGTAGCGTTATTGGAACCTGTGCAGAAAAAGCTGCTGGCCCTTTATTTTTGTATTACCAAAACGTATGTTTTGTAGTCGATTGGTCGACCTCGTTGTTTGTACCGTATAGCACCACAGGCGGTTCAGCTAAGCAATTGCAGTTCGGCGTATTCCCTGTACAGGGTATCGCTTTTCATTAACGATGCATGGTCGCCGCTTCCTACGACCTGACCTTTATCCATAACTAATATGCGATCGGCGTGCTGCACTGTCGCAAGTCGGTGAGCAATCACAATGCTGGTTTTGCCTACCATTAATCTATCTATCGCTTGTTGAACCATACGCTCACTCATCGCATCAAGCGCACTCGTCGCTTCATCGAGGAGTAAAATTGGGCGGTCGGCCAAAATAGCGCGAGCAATAGCAATACGTTGTTTTTGACCGCCAGAAAGTTTTACGCCTCGTTCGCCTAACTGTGTGTTGTAGCGCTCATCTAGGTTATCTATAAATTCGTGGGCAAATGCCTGCTTCGCTGCATTTATCACGGCGTCGTCACTTGCATGTGGGCTGCCGTAGCGAATGTTTTCCAACACGGTATCAGCAAAGACCACGGGCTCTTGGGTAACTATCGCAATATGTTGGCGCAGAACGTCTACAGGCATTTTGTTGATTGGCGCACCATTGAACAGTATTTGTCCGGCACTTGGGTCGTAGAAGCGCATTAATAATTGAAATAGTGTTGTTTTGCCTGCGCCACTTGCTCCTACCAGAGCAAGACGTTCTCCTGCTTGAATGTTAATGTTTAAATTATCAAACAAAGGTTTGCTGTTGGGGTAAGCAAAGCTGACATTTTCCAATTCTATTTTTGGTGCCGCTTTGGAGATTATCGGTTTAGCGCTTGCTCCTTTTAATGCTGAGTACGTTGAAGAAGCAGAGGCTTCAGCTGTGTCACCATTCAAAGATCGAATAGAAGGCTCAGTGGTAAATAGCTCGTACAAACGCTCACTTGCACCAACACCTCGCTGTACTTCACCAATGACTTCGCTGATTGTGGCCACACTGCCGCCAGCCATTACGGCATAGAAAAGGAAAGCGGAGAGTTCACCTACGGTCATAGTGCCGTCTAATACTTGCCTTGCCCCCACCCAAGCAATGAAGATGATGGCCGTCATACTGATACACATGATGCAGCCAATAAGTAGTGAGCGATAGTGAATACGCTTTTTAGCTACGTCCATGGCAAGCTCTACCTTTTTAGAGAAATGCAGTCGTTCGGCATTTTCAGCGGTATAGGCCTGTACGGTCATAATTTCATGGAGACTTTCATCAATGCGTGCACCCAAGTCTGCCACTTTGTCTTGGCTTTCTTTGGCATAACGGCGCACTTGAGGCGCCAGTACCTTGATAGGAACCAGCACAGCGGGTACTGCAACAATTACACAGAAGGTAAGAAGGGGACTAGAAAACGTCATAAGTGCCAGTGCACCAACGAAAGTCACGACCGAGCGAAGGGTCATCGACAAACTCATTCCCACTACAGTCTGGATAATTGTAGTGTCGCTAGTAAATCGAGAAATGACCTCGCCAGTTCTAAGTTCCGCAAAAAATGAAGGCGGAAGAGACAGCAAGTGCGCATATACCTGGTTTCTGATATCAGCACTAACCCGCTCGCCAAGCCAAGTCATTAAGTAAAAGCGCGCATATGTTGCTAAACAGGCCACGATAGTAATGGCTAGCACTAATACTGTGGCTTTGTTTAACGTATCCGCTGCGTTTTCTATGAAGCCGCTGTCGATAGCGTACTTAATGCCTTGCCCAAGTAAAAGCCATGCAACTGCGGCCGTGAAAAGTGCTATAACTGCACCTACAACGCGCGCTTTGTAGCGAAGTAAATGTGAGCCAATCCACTGTAAGACTTGTTTGGTTGATACACTAGCGAGTGGTGTTGTCAAAATTACCTCTTCATGCGCATAACTAATTCATAGCGTTGATTTCGCTACGCTTATTAAAATTCACTATTTGGATTATACGGCAAAGCATGTACATTGGACGTAGGCAATGCGATTACAGCGGCAGTATTTACGCTGGGATGAAAGTTAACGTCGCAGAAGCAAAGCAAAATAGTTAAAACGGGAAAATAACGATGACTGAAACACGTACTTTGTATTATGTTCATGATCCAATGTGCAGTTGGTGTTGGGCATTCGTTCCTACTTGGGAGCAAATACAGCGTGAGTTACCCAACGACATTGAGGTTGTCTACTTGCTTGGCGGGCTCGCACCGGATAGTGATTTACCTATGCCGGAACAAATGAAACTTACTATTGCAGGCTATTGGCAAACTATTCAAGATCGTGTGCCTGGAACACAATTCAACTATGATTTTTGGACAAAGTGTCAGCCTCGTCGTTCGACCTACCCTTCGTGTCGAGCAGTTCTTGCAGCAAAAGCGCAGGCTAGAGATAGCGATGAAGCAAAAGCATTAGAGAAGGCAATGATCAAGGCAATTCAAGAAGGGTATTACCTGAATGCGAAAAACCCGTCGGATTTTGATACCTTGATAGCATTTGCTGAAGAAATAGGGCTTGATGTCGAGCGCTTTGAAATAGCACTTAACAGTGAAAGTACAATTGAGAAATTAAACGAAGAAATGCATATGGCGCGTAGTATAGGCGCCCAAGGCTTTCCCAGCTTAATACTCAAATCAAACAAATTTGCCGAGGCAGAAGAGACAAAATCACAAGCGCTTAAAAAGCCACAGTGGCAAAACGTTCCCTACGACTATAACGACGCAAGTGTAACCCTGCGTCATCTATAATCGTTATTGAAAGAAGCGAGTACTTTTAAACTGTGCCTTCCTTGCATTGTTCAAGGCGTAAATCTCCCACCGATTTTGGGTATTCAACACGGGTTGTAACGATTTCAGAAACAGGGACGCCAGAATCCGTTTCTTGGAGCCATACTTTCATATCGTGATGGTCACGAGATTGGTTGAGCGAGTAACGCTTGCCGCCTTCTAAGTTTACATCTAGCCTAACTATCGCCTCGCGAGTGGTACCATCAGGCAGGTCAGTGTTTACGACACTGGCTTGAACAAATAGAACATGCTCTCCCGGCTCAACATCCCGAAGAACTAACGCACCGTTAGGGCGTTGGTTAAAACACATCAACTTTACGTACTCTCGCTTATTGTCAAAGGCTTCTCCGCGGTTAGCGAAAAAGTCTATACGAGCTTCATTGGGTTGGACTTCTGCTTGTTGTGTGACCATATCTGTAGCGGATGAACACGCGAAAAGTGGAGCAACTGATGTAGCGAGTATGAGTGATGATAATTTCATTCGAATAATCCTTCTTCGTGATCCATTTACTGAAGCCTTTGATTAACAAATGCGCCAAAGAAAAACTAAAATCCAGTTAACTGCCATCCTTTAAACTGCATATGGCTTAAGTTTTTTATCCACACTAAATCCTAGTGCTACGTTAACAATACACCACCAGATGATATTTTAAAGAAATTTACGAAAGATCATGCATGTGTATTTGCGTTCTTAGGCCATCACCTACTTACGGGAGCGATATTGAACTAAACAAAGGATAAATCAGGTTTTTACTTGCATTGAGTGGTGATATCCGTATAATTCGGCGGCCTTCTAATTGGTGTCTAATTTTTAGACGTTGGTTGAAGGCTTAAGTTAACGGTAACGCTACAACGAGTTTGAGGCATTTATGGTTACTATTCGTTTACAGCGTGGTGGCGCGAAAAAGCGTCCATTTTATCAACTAGTGGTGGCTGATAGCCGTCGTGCAAGAAACGGTCGTTTCATTGAAAACATCGGTTTCTTCAACCCAACTGCACAAGGTCAAGCGGAGCGTCTTCGCGTAGATCTAGAGCGTGTTGAATACTGGGTTGGTGTAGGCGCGAGCTTATCAGATCGCGTTTCTAGCTTGGTAAAAGAAGCGAAAAAATCTGCAGCGTAAGCTGTTATTAACTGGTGGTATAGATGAGTCTAGCGTCTGACAAAGTGATTGTTGGCAAAATTGGCGCACCGTACGGTGTTAAAGGTTGGGTCAAAATCAACAGCTATACAGAAACGCCAGAAGGTATTTTTGATTACGCGCCATGGTTTCTTGGCGATGAAAAGGAATACCAAATTGACCAGTGGCGACCGCACGGTAAAAGCCTCGTTGCAAAAATTGTGGGCGTTGATAGTCGAGATGATGCTGAGCGCATCAAAAACTTGGATATCAACATAAATGCTTCACAGCTGCCTGATTTAGGCGACGAAGGGGTTTATTGGCGTGAGCTCACCGGCATGAAAGTAGTAACAACGCAAGGTTACGACTTGGGTGTGGTGAAAGAAGTGTTTAATACAGGTGCTAACGACGTGATTCACGTTAAAGCGAATGTAGGCGATGCTTTTGGTCAAAAAGAAAGACTATTACCTTTTGTGTTCGACGAAGTCGTACAAGAGGTGGATAAGGAAGCGAAGATCATTAAAGTTGACTGGGACCCGGGGTTTTAAGTGACACCGGAAAAGTGGTTCGGCGTTGTTAGCCTGTTTCCAGATATGTTTGCCCCTTTTACCCAACAGGGTGTTATAGGTCGAGCAGTTAAGTCTGGAACGTTATCGGTTGACACCTTCAACCCCCGTGACTTTACACATGATCGCCATCGTACAGTAGACGATCGCCCCTACGGAGGCGGACCCGGTATGCTGATGATGGTAAAACCGCTAACCGACGCAATACAAGCTGCCAAGAAAGTTGGTGGCGAAAAAAGTAAGGTGATCTACTTATCACCACAAGGGAAACCCCTTGACCAAGCAGGCGTACAGCGCCTTGCTAACATTGACCGCACAATTTTAATTTGCGGCCGATATGAAGGCATCGACGAGCGAGTAATCGAAAGCCATGTAGATGAAGAAGTCTCTATTGGTGATTACGTGCTAAGCGGCGGTGAACTGCCAGCAATGGTCCTTATGGACGCGGTTGCTCGATTAGTTCCTGGCGTGTTGGGGCATAAAGCCTCAGCAGTTGAAGATTCTTTCACTGACGGTCTTTTGGATTGTCCGCACTATACGCGGCCCGAAATACTCGATGGTCAAAAGGTACCTGATGTGTTGTTAAGTGGGAACCATGAAAAAATTAGGCAGTGGCGATTGATGCAATCATTAGGTAGAACCTGGCAGCGTCGCCCTGAATTGTTAAATCACCTAGCTCTGACTGAGGAGCAGCAGCGTTTGCTTGAATTATTCCAAGCGCAACTGCAGCAAGATGACAGTTAACTAGGACGAGAGGATATGATGAGCAAAGTCAGTCAAGATATCATCAAAAAAATCGAAGAAGCACAGCTAAAGACTGATGTTCCTGCGTTTGGTCCAGGTGACACAGTAGTTGTTAAAGTTCGCG
The DNA here is from genome assembly GCF_014349115.1 of Alteromonas sp. BZK5. Lineage (NCBI taxonomy): Bacteria > Pseudomonadati > Pseudomonadota > Gammaproteobacteria > Alteromonadales > Alteromonadaceae > Alteromonas > Alteromonas sp. BZK5. Next base: position 113,769 of record NZ_JACSOE010000001.1, read on the forward strand.
TTACCGAAGGTGACAAAGAGCGTCTTCAGGCTTATGAAGGTGTTGTTATCGCTAAACGTAACCGTGGTCTGCACTCGTCTTTTACCGTGCGTAAAATTTCTAGCGGCGAAGGCGTTGAGCGTGTGTTCCAAACACACAGCCCGGCAGTTTCTTCAATTGAAGTGAAACGTCGCGGTGCGGTTCGTCGTGCTAAGCTTTACTATCTACGTGAGCGTTCAGGTAAATCTGCACGTATCAAAGAGAAGCTTAACTAAGATTACTAATCCTTGCGTTATTGTTAACTTCGAAAAAGCCCGCTTTAAGCGGGCTTTTTTGTGCCTGCAATTCGATCCATTCAATCTGTTTTTTAATACAAACATTAAGGTTTCTTAATAGAGAGAAGGATGAGTACAGAATACTTTATCGTGTTAGGCGTTGTTGGCGTCGCATTTTTTGCTGTATCGGGAGCATTGCTGGGGCATGACAAAAGTATCAATGGGTTTGGCATCGTCGTTGTCGGCGTGATGACAGCCCTTGGCGGAGGTACTTTAAGAGACCTCCTATTAGGAAAACCTATTTTCTGGGTAGAAACCTCAGAGTATCTACTAGCAACCTATTCAGCTATATTCGCGACAGTCTTATTCATTCGCTATATGCCTTCTCCTTCCAATTTTTACTTTATACTTATCGACACCATAGGGCTTGCTATTTTTAATGTCATAGGCATCGAGAAAGCACTTATTAGTGGAACCGGAATGATTGTCGCCCTAACGATGGGTATGACAACCGGTATCTTCGGGGGCTTGATGCGCGATGTGGTTTGCAGAGAAGTACCTTACGTTATGCGTGGAGATGTTTACGCGAGTGCATGTTTTGCAGGTGGTCTCACTTACGCCGCCTTGTTTGCCCTAGACATCCCTTACATTTGGTGCATTTTAGGTTCTATCTCTGTAACAGTTTTAATGAGAATTGCATCGTTGCACTGGGGGGTTAAAGTCGATCTTTTTAGGAAGAGAACACCAAGGCCTAACTAACAGTGTAGAGTCCAACATCGATATGCCCATGAAAAGACTTATTAGCAAATATCGGTGAAGCGTCTTAAGTGACGCTTCACCATAGCGCCGGTTATTGTTATGCCATGAGTGATAGCGATTCTATTAACGGTTTGTTCTCGTTATCGATAGTGTGGATGATATGTTTGTGTAGACGCTTTTTGTGTTCGCCAAAAATACCACGCTTTTTATCAAAGGTCTTAGCGTAGTTCAGCGCACCTTCCATCAAGCTTTCTTGTGTATCGTACGCCTTTTCCACCACGTGATCTTGCTCTAACTCTTTACCAGATACACGCCTTCCGGAAAGCTTCATTTCATTAAATCTGTAATACGGCATCGCTTTTTTAACAAACTCAATCATACCGGGCAGAAAGGGGATTGATAAATCTACTTCAGGGAAACAGAAGAAGCCTTTGTCTGCGCGCATAAATCTGAAGTCACAAGCGCACGCCAAAATTGCTCCGTTTCCGAAGGCGTGTCCGTTGATTGCAGCAATAACCGGGAGAGGATAAAGAAGCAGCGCTTTAAACACGTCATCCATGCCGTACATAAATTGCTTTATTTCCTCAGTGCGAGCTGCTTTCATCGCTGGCATTAGCCAGTTTGTGTCTATACCTAGACTAAAGCATTTCTCATCATTTGATGTGATCACTAGTGCTTTACAGCTTTCATTACTTTTAATGGTATTTAACGCTGAAAGCATCTCCTTTGCGAAAAGAGGATTGTGGCGGTTCTCTCCATTTTGCATGGTTAGAATGGCGACGTCACCAGTGTAGGTTAGGGCTAAATTTTGCATTGTGTTCTCATTATTATTCCATTGCCGCTATGATACAAAATCCTGACAATAAATGAGAAATTTAGCTTATTTATGTTGGTCAATTACGCCATTAAATTCTTGGATCATTTGAAAACGTAAGGACGGGATGTCACTACAAAGCGTTTGACTAATGAGGTAATTCGAACAAGCCTCACTGTCGATTAAAAATTGTGCTATCTCTATGCACTATTGCCATTCAGTCATGCTCATTCGCTTCGAATCTACCCTAGATTAAAGTATTATTCGTTATTACTTGCGCTATTACGCTTGAGTTGCTAAAAAGTCAATGACGTTAAAGAAATATAGAAAAAACTGATTGTACAATAAAGTTTACATGCAGATTGCACACTCTTTTGGCGTTTAATTTTCCGTTTTTTATTTGTAGTTAAGAGAGTAAGAGAGCTCCCATGATCAAGGACACCGTAAATAATGTTCACGTAAGTACCGAAGATGTACTTATAACCCCTGAAGCGCTTAGTGTTGAATTGCCTGTGTCAGACAAAGCGTTAGCGGCTATCTCTGAGTCTAGAAAGATTGTTTCAGATATCATTCATCGTCGCGACCATAGATTGCTTGTAGTGTGTGGACCATGTTCTATACACGACGTTGAAGCCGCGAAAGAGTACGCACTTAAGCTTAAAGAGCTTCATGAATCATGCAAAGACACGCTATTTATCGTTATGCGTGTGTACTTCGAAAAGCCGCGTACTACGACAGGTTGGAAAGGTTTAATCAATGACCCGCATATCGACGGTACATTTGATATTGAAACCGGTCTTCGTAAGGCAAGAGAGTTGTTAATTTGGCTTGCAGAATTAGAGCTGCCTGTTGCAACAGAAGCACTGGATCCAATTAGTCCACAATATCTTGCTGAGCTATTTAGCTGGGCTGCTATCGGTGCGCGTACCTCTGAATCGCAAACCCACCGTGAAATGGCCAGTGGTTTGTCTATGCCAGTGGGTTTCAAAAATGGTACAGATGGAAGCCTAGATATTGCCATGAACGCCCTTAAATCGGCGGCATCGGGTCACCGTTTTATGGGAATTAACAAGCAAGGCCAGGTGAGTATTATCGGGACCAGCGGTAATCCAGATGGCCACATTATTTTGCGCGGTGGAAAACAGCCTAACTACGACTCGGTTTGCGTATCAGAGTGCGAGATTGAGCTGCAGGATGCTGGTTTAACAGCGGGCTTAGTAGTAGATTGTAGCCATGCAAACTCTTCAAAAGATTATCGCCGTCAGCCATTGGTTGCACAGAACGTGGTCAATCAAATTCTAGAAGGCAATCAGTCTATCATTGGCGTTATGTTGGAAAGTCATTTGAAACCGGGTAACCAAAAAGCTGAAGGCAAAAAGCCTGAAGAACTTGAATACGGTGTTTCAATCACAGACGGATGTATTGATTGGGAAACCACAGAGAACTTAGTATCTCAAACCAGAGATAAGTTAATAACTGTGTTACCCTTACGCCAAAATAAGCGCACGGTGGCATAAATCCAAGCAACGCCTAATGTGGCAAGAAAAATTTGCCAATAAGCCACGTGCCATTTGATTCAAGGATAAGACAGAATGGCCGATTTATCGCAGCACTTAAAAAAGTTAGATACGCTGCGTGAAGGTATCGACGAGCTGGATACCCAGCTTGTCGAATTACTCGCTAAACGCAACCAAATTACAACCCAGGTCGGTCAAATTAAGGCTGAAGCTGGTATGCCCGTTTATGTACCAGAGCGCGAAAAAGCGTTGATCGCCTCCCGCCGTGCTCAGGCTGAAGCGCTAGGTGTGTCGCCCGATCTCACCGAAGACTTATTACGTCGAGTAATGCGAGAGTCTTATCACACGCAAAACAACAAATATCGCTGTGTGAAACCTGATGTCGACAACGTTGTTGTAATTGGTGGAGCAGGGGCACTTGGTCGTGTGTTTGTGAGCTTGTTCGAACGAAGTAACTACAACGTTTCAGTTGTGGAAAAAGACGACTGGGAAAGCGGTAGAGCAACATCGTTATTAAGCTGTGCTTCACTGGTTGTTGTTGCAGTGCCTATTAATCTAACCGAAACCGTGATTAGCAAGCTTACTATGCTGCCAGAGGATTGCGTGCTTGCCGATATAACCAGTATTAAAGCCAAGCCACTTGAGGCGATGCTTGCCGCACACAATGGTCCGGTTGTTGGACTGCACCCCATGTTTGGTCCTGACGCGCCTGGCATGATTAAACAGGTAGTGGTAGTGTGCGACGGACGTGGCAAAGAGAAATACAGTTGGCTCATTGAGCAAATGCGAATTTGGGGTGCTACCATTCACGACTCCAGCGCACAAGAACATGACCAAGCCATGGCTTATATTCAGGTAATGCGTCACTTCAACACGTTTGTGTACGGGCAACATTTAAAAGGTGAAGATCCTAATCTGGAATCACTAACCATGTTTAGCTCACCTATTTATCGTTTAGAACTCGCAATGGTAGGCAGGTTATTCGCTCAGTCACCACAACTTTATGCTGATATTATTTTCAATAACCCTGATAACTTTGCACTTCTACGTCGCTTTTACGAACGTTTTGGGATTGCATTGTCATTACTTGAGAATGGCGACAAAAAAGGCTTTGTAGAACAGTTCATGAAGGTCGGCGCGTGGTTCGGAGATTATGCGAAGAAGTGTTTAGTAGACAGCAAACAGATGTTGTTAAAAGCGGATGATGGTCAGCTTTTAAGAGACAAGTAGTTTTAATAAAGCGGTTAATTGGTAAAAAGGTGAGCTTCTAAGCTCACCTTTTTCGTGTTAATCAGCCAGCGCACTCGCCGCGGCCACTTTGGTCGGGCTAATTTCTTCGCTTGGATAGCAGCCCAATACTTTGATGTAGCGCGTAATACCACGCAATGCATCAAGGGCATTTTGTACAGGGCCATCTTCTACGTTGCCTTCTACATCAATGTAGAACATCTCTTCCCATGGATTACCTGGAATAGGACGCGATTCAAGCTTCGTCATATTGATGCTGTTCTCTCGTAGCACCAATAAGGCCTCTACAAGTGCACCTGGCTTTTGGATGGTGGACATAACAAGTGTTGTTTTAGCAGGAACTTGAAGTGGAACCACTACTGGGTTGCGAGCAACAACAATAAAGCGGCTATGGTTTTCTTTTTGGTTTGCTAAGTTACTCTTTATTGCCATTAGGCCGTACAAGTTACCACCTGCTTCACTGCCTATTGCGGCTACGTCATCGCGTTTAAGCTCACTAACTGTCAACATGGCAGACGAGGTGCTGTCCATGGTTTTCACTTCTATGTTCCCTAGTTCTGCTAAGAAATGGCTACACTGAGTGAACACTTGAGGGTGAGCGTAAAGCGTTTTGATTTTATCGATACTGGTGTTGGTTCCCACTAACAATGTATGGCGGATAGGGTGGGTGAGTTCACCAATAATACTAAGTTGGGTATGCTGTAGTTGGTCATACACTTCATTGATACTGCCAGACGTCGTGTTCTCAATAGGCAATACCGCGTAATCGGCTTCTGTACTTTCAACTTTGTGAATAATTTCAGCAAAGCTCTGACAGCCGATTTCCAGCAATTCGCCTGGGCGACGAGAGAAGTACTTTTGCGTTGCTAGATAAGAGTAAGAGCCCTTGTCGCCCAAGAATGCCACTCGGTTTAAGGGCAATGTACTGCCAGGGTTAGCGCGTTCAGCAAGCATAGCCTGCTGGTTTAAAACAGAGTCTTCAATAATAACGTGGAAAATTTGTGTCACATAATGAGGGTCTAAGCCGATGTTTTGGCCTTCTTTTATTAGGCGCACCAATAGCTGTTCTTCTCGCTTTTGATCTCTCACAGGAATGTGATGCTTTATTTTCGTCTCAGCCACTTCGTTGGTTAACTTTCTGCGTTCTGAGAGTAAAGTAAGTAATTCACTGTCTAAAGCGGTAATCCGCTCTCTAACAGTATCTAATGCATTGTCTGACATATCTTTCCCGTGCGTATCGTATAAGAAAATTCTGCTAAAAAAAAACCTCCCAGTTGGGAGGTTTTCATGCATGTAGCCGCGCCTCCCTAGTTAAAGGATATAAACGCAAAAAAGAAAAGTGCTACGTGCATAGTATTCTGTTTCATAGGTTTGAATGTATGTTGAACGCCTATGTGTGTCAACCCATTTTTACAAATTGAATAGTTGTTTTTAATGTGGAGGGCTTGAAAAAGTGATTAAAATGCGCTGTTGGCTTTACAAAAAGCCAACCGGTTAGGGCATGAAGCGTTGGCAGGTGCCGTAAATAAGCACCTGACGGTGAGTAATTTGAGAACGTCGTTTATATGTTAACGCTTAGTTACCTAATAGTGCTGAAAGCATTTGTCTTACTTCATTGGGCTCAAAAGGCTTATCGCATAGCGCGTTCACACCTGTTTGCTGAATATTAGCCATATGTGCACTGTCAGCTGACTCTGACGTTACCATGATAATCGGTATATGTGTGGTTTCTGGATTGAAGCGGATAAATTCCGATAGTTCCCTGCCATCCATTTCGGGCATATTGTAGTCGGTAACCACGAGGTCAAAAGGTTCATCTTTTATAAAAGTTAGCGCCATTGCGCCATTCTCAGCTTCTTTTATGCGTTGAAGCCCCATGCCTTCTAGTACGCGTCGAATATGATTACGCGCTAATTTACTGTCATCAACAAGAAGTACGCGAACGTCGTGTACGTCAAATAGTTCTAATTCTAGTTCATCGTGATTGATTAAGTCTAAGCTTGCGTTTAACGCACGAGACAAGTGAAGGGGTTCAAATGGTTTAGGAAGAATAGCCGCAACACCCGCCTGCTTAAACTCTTCTAGTTTGCTTAAACGATTTTCACTGGAAACCAACATGAAGGGAATTGTTTTAAATGCGTCGTCTTCTTTTATGAATTTAAGTAGTTCTAGTGCGGTTCCATCTTCGTAGTACATCGAGCTTACGATTAGGTCAGCACCGTGCGCTTTTACCGCTGAACGAGCTTCGGAAAGGGTACTGACGGGGTCAATTTCCTTTACGTGTTCTTTTAACAACAAAGTGGTGATGATCTTTCTTTGTGTGTCAGAAGGCTCAACTAAAATAATGTGTAGATCAGAAATTGACAGCTTTTCCATTTCAGACTCTTTTTGTTATTTGTTTATGAAAAAGTGAGAGCTCGCTAGATGACTAGCGTTACGTTAGCCCCCAGCAAGCTTAACTTTATACCCTTTATCGGTAAGTAGTGTGCGGAGCTTTTCCCTGTCATCAGTTTGTACTTCAATGACACCGTCTTTCACTGCGCCGCCGCAACCACATTTTTTCTTTAGCTCAGAGCCTAGTTTTTTCAGCTCATCAGACGCGAGGTCTAATCCTTTAATCAGAGACACCCCTTTACCTTTGCGACCTTTAGTTTCCCTGTGAATACGAACAACGCCGTCAGAAGACACCGAACGCGCTTGCTCTTTTGGCTCAGGCTTTATTTTGCCGCTTTCAGTACTATAGACCAAAAGGGCGTCTTGCCAGTCTTGCATACATACCTCAATAAATTGCGTCTTTCCATCTAAATGGCGATAAAAAAAGCATTACCATACGAAAGTTTAAGATGACTTTCATGGCGATGTGTAAAAGTTCAACTAGTATAAGAATAGCAAAGTTAAAAGCATGTGATGAAGCATTTCTGCTTACATTTTTAAGGAGCGAATATGGAAATAACGTCGAGCTATCAAAATCAAGGGAAAGCACTAGTGGTAGATGTAGGCACTAAGTTTGACTTTAGTAAGGTAGAAGACTTCAGAAACGCCTATGGCGAACTGGGCGCCGATGTCTCTCACATCACCATAGATTTATCGCGTACTGAATACATGGATAGCTCTGCCTTAGGTATGTTGTTAAACATGCAAAAGACGCTCGCTGAAAGAGAATTAACCTACAGTATCGAAAATGCCCGTCCTCAGGTTGCTAAAATCCTGAAAATATCTCGATTCGATAAAAAGTTCGACATTAAGTAAGAAAAGCAAGTCGCTAAATTAACATTTTATCGAAGAGACATACGTGAAGATCCTCATTGTTGACGACGAGGCTATCAACCGTACATTGCTTACTAACATGCTTTATAACGCAGGGTATGAAGAGTGTATCGAAGCAGTGGATGGTGTTGAAGCTATCAAAAAATTTACGCACGAAAAACCCGACTTGGTTTTGTTGGATGTTGTGATGCCTGGGCTCAGTGGTTTTGACGTTGCACCCAAAATACGCAAGCTTGCGAAAGGGCCGTATCTACCTATTCTTTTTATCACCGCTTTAGAAGATAAAGAAAGCTTAGTGAGGTGTCTGGAAGTTGGCGGGAACGACTTTGCCACAAAGCCCTTTGACCGACACATTCTAATTGCCAAAATTCGAGCCCACTTAAAAATACGTGCTTTGAGTGAACACATAGAACAGCAAAATAAAGCACTTCGATTATTCAATCAAAGAGTGGCGAGAGAGCACGCCATTGTGGAACATATTTTTAGCCACGCTATTGTCAATCGGCCCGAGGTAATGGCGCATTTCGACTGCTTCCTAAAGCCAGCTGAAACCTTTAATGGCGATCTCTTTCTATGCGAATCAAGCCCTAGTGGTGGTATTTATTTTGTTGTGGGAGATTTTACAGGCCATGGTTTGGCGTCAGCAATTGGTGCGTTGCCTGTAACCCGAGCCTTTCAGGAACTCAGCCAGCAAGGGGTATCTATTTCTGAGATTATTTCAGAGTTAAATCAAATTTTAATTAAGTTTCTACCAAGTGACATGTTTATGGCCGCAGTGGTGGGCGAAATTAACGCGGGGGGCAATAGAATAAACTTATGGCAGGGTGGAATGCCGGCTGTCATTGTTCCTGCGAAAACTGATTTAGCACTGCGCTGCATTCCCTCACGTCACATGGCATTAGGGATCCTGGATGAGCATGAACTCAACACCGATTGCGATACCATTCAACTAGGATGCAATGAACAGCTTGTAATTTGTAGCGACGGGCTAATTGAGAGTACTAATCAAGCGGGAGAAATGCTTCTTGAGGAGGGCTTAGTAAGAATAGTAAAAGAGCAAATGCAGACGCATGGGAAAATAGAATCCAATTCACTTTTTCTTAAGGCGAAAGAGCATTGCGCAGCCTCATCATTTCATGATGATGTCACGCTAGTCGTGTTTACCTCTCAACCCATTAAAACGCCCGTATCACCAAAGATGGATTTTGGATTGCCATCGGTGCATGAAGTTGCGCTTGACGCACAACATTTGAAACAGCCTGATATTCTTCAACGCGTGCTACAGCTTGCGGGGCAATGTGAGGGCATCCAAGCGGTGCGTTCGATAATTTATACTGTGTTGTCGGAACTGTTTAATAATGCGTTAGAGCATGGGATCTTGAAACTCGACTCAAAACTCAAAGCTGATAGTACAGGGTTCCATCAATATTACGAAAACCGCGAGGCTTCGCTAAAAGCGCTTAGTCACGGGCGAATTAATATTCGGATAGAGTCTTTACCCCTTGAAGGTAAGGTGCTGATAGCGGTTGAAGATAGTGGTGAAGGCTTTAAGTGGAATAAGGCGAGTACGATAGGCTGGCGTCATTCCGTTCATGACGAATGCTTTGGACGTGGTCTCCCTTTGCTTCACGCGCTGTGCGAACGAGTGTGGTTCGAAAACGGCGGGAGTAAAGTGATTTGCTTACTTGATACTAAAATTTAGGCGCCTTTAGAAAATATCTTTACGGGCAAAATGTTCATATTCATGTTTTTCTGAGGGCTTTAAACTCTCACTTTGCAGCGCTAGTCGCTGAGTACAGTTTACGTAGACTTGCTTACTTGGTCATCGCTGTAAATCTGTCCATCTAATCCAGCAATTAATCGAATTTAGCTTTTACCGAGTAAAAGTTTTATCGATACTCAAATTTCGTTAACCGCAGGCGATTCTGCGGTGACACAAGAAGTAGGACCCCATGCTGAAATCATTTCTTAAACTTTTCGAAGACACGCATAAGCGCACAGAGCCAACGTATACCGTTGAATTGGCGACTGCTGCATTGCTTAGTGAAATTGTTAACGCTGATAATGAGGTAACGGATAGCGAGAGAAGTGAATACGAGAAACAGCTCAGAAAGCATGTAAACATAGATGAGGAAGCGATGTCGTTGTTGCTTGAAAGAGGGCAAGAGACGGCTGACGATTCAATTGACTTAGTGCGTTTTACTCAAGTACTAAATAAACACTGCAGCGCTGATGAGAAAAGAGATGTGATAAAGAGCCTCTGGGCTATTGCATACGCGGATGAATCTTTAGCGCCTCTTGAAGAGAGTACTATTCGTCAAATAGCTGATTTATTGTACGTTCCCCATAGCCAATACATTAAAACTAAACTTGAAGTAGTTGAAAGAACATAGCGTTCATCATCACTCAGTTAGTCTTTTTTGTATTAGCTAAAAAAATGGATTCAAATTTAGCGACCTGTACCTTACTATTGTGAACAAATAATAATAAAAGCTTAGCGGTGACAGTGCTGTTTCAGAGCCTATGGCATCACTTGCTTACAACAGCTTGCAGTACTGAAGTAAGGGTAGTTGAGTGTTTAGAACGTTGAAAATCCCAATTGGGCTTGTCATTGCATTGACGATGTCGGTGCTGGCGCTCTCTGTGGTAATTGTTAATAAATTAGAACACAACGCTTCTGTGGTGGATGTGGTTAAAGACAATATCGCGACGTTAAGTAACGCTTTGTCGCTGCAGTTATCGGTTTTCATGGAGCGTAGTCCCGGTGATAACGCATTATTTTCCTCTCTTTTTCAACCGATAAAAGAACACGATAATCTTATTTCCGCCACGCTATATGACAACGACTATCAAGTCATTTCCACCATTCAACCTGATTCCTTAAGCCAGCTTTCCAATCAATCTGTTCCTCTTGATCCTGCAGAAATTCCATTTGGTGTTACGCATTACGACAATGTTATCACTGCCCATCAAATTGTAGGCAGTAGCCTATACCCACTTGGACATGTTGTTCTTTATGTGGACATTGAAGACACCATGGCGGCAAGTTCAGCCCGCCAGCTCATTAAGCAAGTGCCTATCGTTATCGCAGTTTGGCTGCTTTGCACTGGCACTTGTGTCTTTATTTTATACCGTTTGATTTCTCCTATTGGGTCGCTGAGGCATTTTACTCAAGAAGTATTTGAGTCAAAAGACTATGCGCTGCGCAGTTCACTTAATACATCTAATGAAATTGGACAGTTATCGAATAACATTAATAGTTTATTGGATACCATTGAAGTTGAGTTACTTATCAACTTTGAGCAAAAGCAAACATTGGTTGATCAACAAGAAACCATGTCTCGTCTGGCAAACTTCGATAGTTTAACCGGTCTTCCCAATCGACAGTTTGTTCTCGATAACTTAAGACTTGAGCTAGCCAGAGCCAAAAGAAATGATGAAGACTTACTGCTCCTGTTTTTTGATTTAGATGGGTTTAAGGGCATCAATGATTCTTTAGGACATGAAACCGGGGATCTCATTCTCATAGAGGTTGCTGACAGAGTTCAGTGTTTGCTGCGCGACGGCGATTTATTCGCGCGACTGGGAGGGGATGAGTTCTTAGTACTGCCCGATAGAGATGTGACTACCGACCAAGCGCAAAGCTTGGCAACGCGACTTATTACCGCATTTGATGAGCCTTTTGAACTGCGTGGCTTATCACTAACGGTAGGTTTAAGCGTTGGAATCGCTACGGCTTCCGATGCGGGCTACGACCTAAGCGAGCTGATGAGCAATGCAGACCTTGCAATGTATCGTTCAAAAGCGCGAGGGCGGGGCAGCTACACACTGTTTACACCTGATATGGTTGAGTCGCATAAGCGTAAACTCCACTTAGCTAACGGTATTGAGCAGGGAATCAGCAACGATGAGTTTGTTGTTTATTACCAGGTTAAAGTTAACAACGAAGGGAATGTAATAGGCGTAGAAGCGCTTATTCGTTGGCAACATCCTGAATTTGGCTTGGTCATGCCGAACGAGTTTATCCCCATTGCTGAGCAGGGCGGTAAGATCACTGCAATTACCCGTTGGGTAATTAAGCGCGTTTGTATTGATATGCCAGATTTAAAACAATGGGCCACGTCTCCGTTTAGAGCCTCAATCAATTTATCTGGACATGATTTGCGAAGCTCGCAGCTGTTTGACTACATCTACAATACTTTCAAGCTCTATGACATCAACCCAGAAAACATTGAATTTGAAGTGACAGAAAGTGCGTATCTAGAAAACTTTACTCTTTCAAACAAGTTCTTCAGACGCATCGGAAATATGGGGTGCGCCATAGCTCTAGATGATTTTGGCACGGGTTATTCCTCGTTAAGTTACCTGACGCAAATCAATATCGACACGCTAAAAGTTGACCGACAGTTTGTAATGGAAATTCAAACTTCAGAGCGAAGCCGTCTTGTGACTGGGGCAATTATTGATTTGGCGAAAAGACTATCACTCTCGGTATGTGCTGAGGGCATAGAAAACCTTGAACAGTGGAATTACCTTAGAGAGCATGGATGTGACAATGTGCAAGGATTTATGTTTAGCAAGCCCATCCCCTTATCGGAGCTCACTTGTTCTCCCTCCCATTACAGCGATAGTAGTTTCTCTGTATAGCAAGGTATCGATAAAACCACTTTGACATACAGTGTTTCAAAGTGGTGTTTCTTTTTTGCAACATTTAACCTGTATGCTAAGTGCTTAATAGTACATTTATTTATATATGTTGCTGTTTTTAATTTGCTTTTTCTTTTTGGTCTGAAAATCGCATAAGCAGTTTGATTGCAATTATGATAGTGGTTAATTGAAGACTAGTGGTAGTATCCATGAGCTTTAATAGCAGAATAACCTGATAACACAGGGCTGGTATCAAAGCGGATTGAGAAGGATTTTAAAAGCGCTTAGCGGAGGATTCATGATGAAACGTCTCGAAAAAGTTTTCTTAGCACTTTGTGCTGTTGCTGCAGTACAAGCCATTTCAGTAGCGGACGCGTACGCAAGTCCAGCGCGCTCGTTGATGCAGGAATTAGACACAGATAAAGATGGTCTGATATCACTTAAAGAAGCGGTTCGACACACAGGTCTACTGCGTAACTTTGGGCTGATTGATGACAACGAAGATGGCAAACTTTCCGAAGCCGAATTGGCAAAAAGTAAGTTGACGCCAGGCAATGAAAAGCTCACAGCAAGTGAGTAGATAAAATAATATATTTAAGAGGGTAAGGTTCTGATAAACAAGGTTTCGTTTGGTGAGCGCTTGGTACAACTTGGTTCATTAAGGCAGTTGACGCTAGGTAGTTTTGTACTGGCCCTTATCCCTCTTATAGCCTTACTTTGGCAAAGTCAAAGCGACTTAGCCAAAGTGGGTCAAATGACAACACTTGAAACACGGTTTGTGGTTGATGTTGTTAGCGACATGCAAAGACTCGATAACGCAGTCGTTGACGTGGAGCGCAGCATTCGCCAATTTGCAGTGTTGAGAAATGATAGGGTGGCATCTCTTTCTGATAACGCCATCGATCAATTTGCAGTGGCCGCTGACAATCTATGTCAGGCTCTCTCTGTACCAGCTACCTGCACACGACTTTCAGAACAGCTAAATCAATTAGCCGAATATCGAGCGATTGAAGACCAGCTTTTACTTAATGCTTACCTTGCGTCAGTGGGCGATAGCGTCGACCAGCTTCGCGACGATGTAGAAGCCGCTATTAATGAACGTGTCAAAGTCCAGCAAGATGATTTAAATGCCATGCAAGCAAAACAAGCTTGGTCTACGGCTATGCTTGTAAGCGTTTCGTTATTGCTAATATTGATGGGGAGTCAGCTTATTGTGAACCCCGTTAACAACTTAAAAAAGATTATAAGGATCATGGCCCACAGCGATGGTCAGCTTCCACCCCTTTCAAGACAAGCGCCAAAAGAACTGATTGATGTAGAGAAAGACTTACATTGGCTTTATGATCGACTTCAGCAGTTGGAGCATATTAGAACCGCCTTGCTGCGACACGCTGCTCACGAGCTCAAAACTCCGCTTGCCAGCATTAAAGAAGGCTGCAGCTTGTTGTCTGAAAACGTGGTGGGCGAGTTGAATAACGGTCAACGCGAAGTACTTTCGCTACTTACTGCTAGTACGCAAAGACTCAACACGCTGGTGGAAAAGTTGCTCGACTACAACCTGCTGTTGCAACAAGCTCAGCCGAAAATGGTACAAAGTGACGTTGGCAAGTTAGTTTCTGCTTGTTTAGAAGATTACGCGCTTGCTATTCAGGATAGAGAAGTGGAAGTAAAGATAACCGCGTCCGAGGTGCGTATAGACGAGGAGCTGTTTAGAAGAATACTTGATAACTTGGTGTCCAATGCAGTCGCGCATGGCGCAGTTGGAAGACCGATAAATATTAGCCTTTATAACGAAAACGATAATCTTGTACTGGATGTTGCCAATCGCGGTAAGCGTATTGCTCCAGAGTCAGTACATACTTTATTTGAACCTTTTATCCGAGGAACCGAGCCGAGAAACGACAATGTCATTGGGACGGGTTTAGGGTTATCAATTGTTGCCGATTGCGCTCGACTGATGCATGGTGATGTGCGTGTTGTAGATGTAGACTATGCCGATGTTTGCTTTAGAGTGACCATTGGGCAACAGGAAAAATAAAATGAGAATAAGTGGTTTAATTGTCGCCTTACTGGTGCTGACAGGATGTCAGAGTTTAACCAGGAACAACGACAACGCAGGTGAGCCAGAAAAGGTGACGCCTGTAGCTAAAATAGAACGTGGCCTTTGTTTATTTGTTGAGCCTCCACAGGGGTTCGAGCACAATTGCGATGCAACGTATTGGCTTAACGCGTGGATTGATGCGGCTAACCAACCTTGGTTAGAGCGTAAGCAAGCATTAAAAGCGTTAGGTGATACAGCATCTGACACACTTCACGCCTACGTTTTAACACTACCAACAGATACACCTTATCAAGACAGGTTGCGCGCGCAGCTTGCCTTAAATGATATTGCTGGAACATTTACACCCACTGCGCAAGAAGTAGTGACTGTTATTGCTGCGTCGCACAACAATCAGATTATGCAGCTTGAATCTGCCATGGTGGTGTTGGAGCAAGAAAATACTTCTCGTGGCGAGAAAGTAAAAGCACTTGAAATTGAAGCAGTTAACCTGCGCAAAAAACTAGAAGAATTGTTGCAGATTGAAGCAACACTGATGGATAAAAACAGGAGTACACAACAGTGAGCGAAAAGGCGAGTAGTAACCCTAACTTATTGTTGGTAGATGACGATAAGAGCTTATTGCGCTTATTAACCATTCGTCTGGAAGGCGAAGGTTATGAGGTGACCGCAGTGGAAGACGGTCAATCAGCGTTAAGAAAGCTTCAAAACGACAACTACGATGTAGTATTGAGTGACTTGCGTATGCCGGGCTTAGATGGTCTGAGTTTGTTTGAAGAAATTATGGGAATTAGAAAAGATATTCCTGTAATTCTGATGACGGCTCACGGCACCATTGCTGATGCGGTAGCAGCCACTCAGCGTGGTGTATTTGGGTTTTTGCCTAAACCTGTCGATCACGACGAATTACGCGCGCTGCTGCAAAAAGCACTTAGCCAGTCTCAAGCTGCACAGCCTGGGGATTGGGCAAAGGACATCATTACCCGTTCTCCAGAAATGCTAAATGTATTAGACCAGGCGTTCCGCATTGCCCAGCGCGAAGTATCTGTGCTTATCAGTGGCGCGAGCGGTACAGGCAAAGAGCTACTTGCTAATGCTATTCATAAAGCCAGTAACCGCAGCGATAAACCATTTGTAGCCATTAACTGTGGCGCGCTACCTGAAAACTTACTCGAATCTGAATTGTTTGGTCATGCAAAGGGCGCGTTTACCGGCGCCGTAGCAGCTCACCCAGGTCTGTTTAGAGAAGCCGACGGCGGTACCTTGTTCTTGGATGAGATTGGCGATATGCCGATGACCTTGCAGGTAAAACTGCTGCGTGCATTACAAGAGCGCCAAATTCGTCCAGTAGGTAGCAGCAAGCACGTAGATATCGATGTGCGTATCATTTCTGCAACGCACAAAGACTTGCACAAAGAAATGGAAGAAGGCACCTTCCGCGAAGATTTATATTACCGCCTAAACGTGGTGAACCTAAAACTTCCGTCGCTGAAATCGCGAAGTGAAGATATTCCACTTTTGGCTCGCTCGCTGCTGCAGCAAAGCGCACAGCGTCACGGTGTGAATGTAAGCCAATTTTCTGATGACGCTATGCAACAGCTGGTAACCTCATCTTGGCCAGGTAACGTACGTCAGCTTGTGAATGTGGTCGAGCAGTGTGTTGCGTTAACGCAAACGCCTGTGATTCCACTTCACTTAGTAGAGCAGGCCTTGTCTGCTACCAAACAAAGCTGGCCAACGCTTACAGAGGCTAGAGACGCGTTTGAACAGCAATATTTGCACAAGCTTCTTAAAATGACCGACGGCAACGTAACGCGCGCGGCAGAGCTTGCTGGTAGAAATAGAACTGATATGCACAAGCTAATGAAAAAGCATGAATTAGACGCAGCTGATTTCAGATAGCCATAGTCGAGCTGAGAGAGTTATTAAACGCATCACTTTTTAGTGATGCGTTAAAACAGTGAATTCTGCTCTGGTTGAGTTTTAATAGACAGGTTATTTAGCACGAGTGATGGAGTAGTGTTGTTATACAAATCGATAAACTGCTGCGCTAACCAGGGAGCATCTTTGTTGTCGGGGCGGTGACAAAAAAAGTACACGTTTTTTCCTTCACTTTGCCAAATCTTCACTTTTTTCACCCAAGGCAATAAACAGCGTTGGTTGTCATCATCTATATCATTGCTTACAAAGCGGACAACGGGAGTATGTCCTGTAGCGATAACGTTTACCGGAACACGGGGCTTTTTCTCTCGTACTTCCTCTAGCATCGCTCGTCTATTGTTTCCCCCTGCGTCTAAAGACCCAGTAAACAGTGCTCGGGTGTCCATAATGATTCTGTTCGCTCCGTGGCGGATCAAAAGTTGATTAAGCGCCTTTTCCTCATCACCCTTTGCAAAAAACGCCAAGTGTCGCACTTCAACCGCTATGTTTAATTCTTGAGGTAACGCCGCTAAAAAGGTATCCAAAATGGATAGCTTTTCTGGCCCAAAAGAAGCGGGCAGTTGCAGCATCATAACTCCTAGCTTTTCTTTCAACGGGCTTAATAAAGCAAGCTGTTGGGCAACCTCTTCATCACAATGCTGTAATTGATGTACATGAGTAATGTTCTGGTGAAACTTGAAAGTAAATCTGAAGTGACTGGGTACTGAATCGCACCATCTCGCTACAGCGTCTTGGTGGGGAAGAGAGTAAAATGTGGTATTCCCTTCAACCGTATTACACTCCTTGGCATACAGCGACAATCCATTATCAGACTTGGGATAATTAGCAAACCAGGTGCTTGGCCAATGGCTGTGTTGCCACATTGGCAATCCAATATAGAGATTTCCTTGTGATATGGCTGATTTGTGCATATTTGTCATTGGGCTTTATCAAGCATTTGTTTATACTATGCGGCCTTTAAATCATTACATTATGCATGTTGTGGGCGGGCCAGCTAATTGGCCAGCAAGTTTACGCGATTTTCGGCAAAGTCTTAAGCCCAAAAATGAGCGGTTTTGAACGCCAATTCACTGCATGCGAAGCAAGAGAAAAACATCAGGGGTCAAGGACCATGCGCACAGATTACTGTGGGAATATCGATTCATCATACATTGGACAAGAAGTTACCCTTTGCGGGTGGGTTAATAAGCGCCGCGATTTAGGCGGTGTAATTTTCATCGACTTACGCGACCGCGAAGGTATCGTACAAGTGGTGTTCGACCCAGATTTACCAGACGTGCTATCGGTTGCTAACACGTTGCGTAGCGAATTCTGTGTAAAGCTAACGGGTAAAGTGCGTGCGCGCCCTGAAGGTCAAGTTAACAAAGACATGCGCACAGGTGAGATTGAGATCCTAGGCACAGGCCTTGAAGTGATCAACAAGTCTGACGTGCTTCCATTGGACTGGAACCAAGAAAACTCAGAAGAACAGCGCCTTCGCTATCGTTATCTAGACCTTCGCCGTCCCGTAATGAGCCAGCGCTTACAGTTTCGTGCAAAAGTAACCGGTGCTGTACGTCGTTTCCTAGAAGAAGAAGGTTTCCTTGATATTGAAACGCCTATTCTTACTAAGGCAACGCCAGAAGGTGCACGTGACTACCTAGTGCCAAGCCGCACACACAAAGGTGAGTTCTTTGCACTTCCGCAATCGCCACAGCTTTTCAAACAGCTTCTGATGATGTCGGGCATGGACCGTTACTATCAAATTGTTAAGTGTTTCCGCGACGAAGACTTACGTGCTGACCGCCAGCCAGAATTTACCCAAATCGATATTGAGACTACGTTCTTAGACGCTGACGGCGTAATGTCTATTACCGAGCGTATGATCCGCGACTTGTTCAACAAAATGCTAAACGTTGACCTTGGTGACTTCCCGCGCATGACGTATAAAGATGCCATGGCGCGCTTTGGTAGCGACAAGCCAGACCTACGTAACCCGCTAGAGTTAACAGACGTTGCAGACTTGCTTGCTAACGTTGACTTTAAAGTATTCAGCGGCCCGGCAAACGACCCTAAAGGTCGCGTTGCGGCAATTCGCGTACCGGGCGGTGCTTCACTTTCGCGTAAGCAAATTGACGACTACACCAAATTTGTAGGTATTTACGGCGCGAAAGGTCTAGCTTGGATTAAAGTTAACGATGCTGGTGCAGGTCTTGAAGGTCTACAGTCGCCAATCCTTAAATTCCTAACGGAAGACATCACTAACGCCATGCTAGAGCGCACAGGCGCACAAAGTGGCGATATTTTATTGTTCGGTGCAGACAGCTACACTGTGGTTACCGAAGCGATGGGCGCACTTCGTCTTAAGCTTGGTGAAGACTTTGAGCTTCTTGAAGGCGAGTGGAAACCACTTTGGGTTGTTGACTTCCCAATGTTCGAAGAGTTTGACGGTCAGCTTCACGCTATTCACCACCCGTTTACCGCGCCACGTGGTTTAACGCCAGAAGAACTTAAAGCTAACCCAGCAGAAGCCTTATCTGACGCTTACGATATGGTATTGAACGGTGTTGAATTAGGCGGTGGTTCTGTACGTATTCACAATGAAGACATGCAGTCTACGGTATTCAACATTCTTGGCATTGACGATGAAGAAGCGAAGAATAAGTTTGGCTTCTTGCTTGACGCGCTGCGCTTTGGTGCGCCGCCGCATGCCGGTCTTGCGTTTGGTCTAGACCGTCTGGTAATGCTTATGACTGGCGCGACGTCTATTCGTGATGTGATGGCATTCCCTAAAACGACCACAGCGGCATGTCCGTTAACATCGGCGCCCAGCCCTGCAAACCCACAGCAGCTTGAAGAGCTCGCTATTGCAACGGTGAAAAAGCAATCGTAATTTATGGCGTACAAGAAGCCTGAATCTGCACTGGTAGTGTTGTATGACCAACACTACCGAGTGCTGCTTTTGCAACGACAAGACGACCCCACCTTTTGGCAGTCGGTAACCGGCGCGCTAGAAGAGGGGGAGCTACCTTTAGAAACGGCATATCGTGAAGTGTGTGAAGAAATTGGCATCGATGCCAAAGCACACGGCTTTGTGGTTAACGACCACGATAAGCAAAACCAATATGAAATTCGTAGCCGCTGGCTACATCGTTACCCTCCTGGTACTGTGCACAACACAGAACACGTATTTTCCCTTCAAATAAACAGCGATTTACCCATTGTCTTAACAGAGCACTTGCAGTACGAATGGGTGTCGAAAGACGAAGCGCTCGCGCGTTTATGGTCTCCCTCTAATAAAGAAGCGGTATCTTTGTTTGTACCGAGTGCGCCTTAATGGTTATACTGGGTATAGATCCAGGTTCTCGGATCACAGGCTACGGTTTAATTGCACGCAAGCAAGGTAAACTGGTGTATGTCGCAAGCGGATGCATTCGCGTTGGAATGGCAGATTTGCCCTCTCGTCTTGCTAATATCTTTACCGGGGTTGGCGATATTATTCGTCAATATAAACCCGACCAGTTTGCTATTGAGCAAGTATTTATGGCGAAAAACCCTGATTCAGCGCTGAAGCTTGGTCAGGCCAGAGGTGCCGCCATTGTGGCAGCCACCCAAGCGCAACTTCCTATTGCTGAATACAGCGCAAGGCAAATTAAGCAGTCGGTAGTTGGAAAAGGTGGCGCAGATAAAACGCAAGTTCAGCACATGGTAAAACACCTGCTTAGCTTAAGCGGCACCCCCCAGGCTGATGCTGCCGACGCATTAGCCGTTGCCTTGTGTCATGCACACACCGAACAGAGCCTGATAAACATGGCAGGGCAAGCCCGAAAAACCGTTCGTGGTCGTTTGCGCTAATACTGCTCGAAGCTCACGCTTTTACAGAGATAATTCATGATTGGACGAATTCGCGGTACGTTGGCTGAGAAACAGCCTCCAGAAATTCTTGTAGATGTAGCCGGCGTTGGCTACGAAATTCACATGCCTATGACCAGTTTCTACCAGCTTCCCGCGGTGGGTGAAGAAGTGGTGGTGTACACACACTTTGTGGTTCGTGAAGACGCCCAGTTGCTGTTTGGTTTTGCTGATAAGATGGAAAGAGGGCTTTTTAGAGAATTGATCAAAGCCAATGGTGTAGGCCCGAAGTTAGGCCTTGCTATTTTATCTGGTATGTCGGCAAGCCAGTTCTTGGCAAGTGTACAAAATGAGGACGTTTCTGCGCTCGTCAGCTTGCCAGGTATAGGTAAGAAAACCGCAGAGCGTTTAGTGGTAGAGCTTAAAGACCGCTTAGCAAAATTTGGCAAGGCGCAGAGTATTGCTGTACCGCCCCCAAGTGGCGACTTGTTATCCACCAATACTATTGTTGAAGTGAACGACGCCCGGGAAGAAGCGCAAAGTGCGCTTATTGCCCTAGGCTATAAACCTGCTCAAGCGAGCAAGTTAGTCGACAGCGTATATAAAGAGGGCATGGAAAGTGAAGCCCTTATTCGCGAATCATTAAAAGCGGCCATATAATGGCGCTCAACGAAGACAGCGGTTCTTGGTCTGTCTGTCTTCACGTCACCCTTTAAAGTAGAACTATCATGATTGAAGCCGACAGACTGATTACGCCTGAAGCCAGCACCGAAGATGAGGTCATCGACCGCGCCATTCGCCCTAAAATGCTGGAAGACTATACGGGGCAGCCTCACGTATGTGAGCAAATGGAGATTTTTATTCAAGCTGCGCGTAATCGCGACGATGCGCTAGACCACCTACTT
This sequence comes from Alteromonas sp. BZK5, assembly GCF_014349115.1. NCBI lineage: Bacteria > Pseudomonadati > Pseudomonadota > Gammaproteobacteria > Alteromonadales > Alteromonadaceae > Alteromonas > Alteromonas sp. BZK5. The sequence goes on from NZ_JACSOE010000001.1 coordinate 135,011, forward strand.
ATATTTGGTCCGCCAGGGCTCGGTAAAACCACGCTTGCAAATATTGTGGCGAACGAAATGGGCGTGAATATTAAAACCACGTCTGGCCCCGTGCTTGAGAAAGCTGGGGACTTGGCTGCACTGCTTACCAACCTTGAGCGCAACGATGTATTGTTCATCGATGAAATACATCGCCTAAGCCCAGTAGTAGAAGAAATTCTCTATCCTGCCATGGAAGACTACCAGCTTGATATTATGATAGGCGAGGGGCCTGCAGCCCGTTCTATTAAACTGGATCTCCCTCCGTTCACTCTTGTGGGCGCAACCACGCGCGCAGGCTCGCTAACGTCTCCATTACGCGACCGTTTCGGTATTGTTCAGCGCCTTGAGTTTTACAACGTAAAAGACCTCACCAGTATTGTGGCAAGAAGCGCCAGCTATCTTAATTTAGACATGAGCGAGGAAGGCGCGCAAGAAGTGGCACGTCGCTCGCGGGGCACGCCGCGTATTGCCAATCGTTTGTTACGCCGTGTTAGGGACTATGCCGAAATCAAATCTGACGGTACTGTGGTCGCTGACGTTGCTGCTAAAGCTTTAGATATGCTTGACGTAGATAAAGAAGGTTTCGATTACATGGACCGCAAATTGCTTACTGCTATTATCGAAAAGTTTGATGGTGGGCCAGTAGGCTTAGACAATTTGGCAGCAGCCATTGGTGAAGAGAAAGAGACCATAGAAGACGTAATTGAACCCTTCCTTATCCAGCAGGGCTTTTTACAGCGCACGCCTCGAGGCCGTATTGTGTCGCAGCGCGCTTATCTTCATTTTGGCTTCGCTCCGTCAGAATAATTTACCGTCCCTTTGTAAGAAGGTTGAGATTCGTTTTAAAGGCCTAGCAGGATTGCTGGGCTTTTTTTGGCAATACAGAAAATACAGAAGCCGTTTCAAACGCTACAAGAAAATGCTCGTATGGGGGAGCTGTCAGTTCAGAGCATTGAAAGGGGATAGCGAATTATTGCGTAGCGCAGGTTAAGCATGGGCCGCCAATATTTTGTGTTGTACCGATGCTAAATTACAGGCAAAAAAAAGCCCGCTCATTGAGCGGGCTAAAACAACAAGTGTTGAAGGAAATAAATCCAGGGAACTCATGTCTAACAGGAGAATAACTCTTGCATGACCGTGCGAAGCACCATCACGCTCTGTACGACTGATGCTGTGCATTATAGAGAGAGCAGAAAAAACCACAATTGAGTAAAATTGTTGTTTTGAATTAGAAAAACTAATGTGTTAACTGGGTGTTTAATATTGGTTTGATTTTGATTAAATGTTAGATTTTATGGGGCTTGTGAAGTGTTTTTGTTCTGTATTTTGTCGCGATAATTAGTTATTTCAACTCTGCTTTGGATTATTAAATTTTTGGGTAAGGGAATAGTTATGCATTTTCATCAGGTAAGAGTGTATTACGAAGATACCGACGCAGGCGGTATCGTCTATTATGCGAATTACCTAAAGTTTATGGAGCGAGCCCGTACAGAGTGGCTTCGCGAGTTAGGTTTTGAACAAGACACACTGATGGAACAATCCATCGCTTTCGTCGTCAAACACGTTGAAATGCATAACTATGCGCCTGCACGGTTTAATCAACTGTTGAGTATTGAAACTCGCGTTGTAGAATTAAAAGGCGCTAGTATGACGTTTCAACAAATTATTAAAAATGAACAAGGCGTTACGTTGGTATCGGGAGATATCAAGGTTGCCTGCGTCGATTTGGCCGTTATGAAGCCAAAAAGATTACCACGTACTTTGTTAGGGGAAATTTCGCGTGTCATCTGATCTCACTTTTATTGGCTTGTTTTTACAAGCGAGTTTTATTGTTCAACTAGTTATGCTTTTGTTGCTAAGCGTGTCGATAGCGTCGTGGACGTTTATCTTCCAACGCAGCAAAGCGTTGTCGGCGGCACGCAACGAAATGCGTCAGTTTGAAGATAAGTTCTGGTCAGGCGCTGACCTGAATCGTCTTTATCAAGAGCTTTCCGCCAGAACTAACCTAACAGGCATGGGCAGCATCTTTTGCTCAGGCTTCAAAGAGTTTGTTCGCCTGCGCAAATCTAACACCGCCACCAACGGCATTGTTGACGGTACATATCGTGCCATGCGTGTTTCTATGTCTCGCCAAGTCGAAGAATTAGAAAGTCGTTTACCCTTTTTAGCCACGGCGGGCTCAATCAGTCCTTACATCGGTCTATTCGGTACTGTGTGGGGGATCATGAATGCCTTCATCGCACTAGGTGAAGTGCAGCAAGCTACCCTTGCTATGGTAGCCCCCGGCATTGCAGAAGCGCTTATAGCGACTGCTATTGGCCTGTTTGCCGCTATTCCTGCGGTTATTGCCTACAACCGTTTCAGCCATCAGGTTGAGAAGCTAGAAAATAGCTACGGCAACTTCATGGAAGAGTTCTCTGCAATCCTTCATCGCCAAGCCGTTGCTGCGCAAGCACAACAACAAGCCTAAGCGTTTACATTCCAAACGGAGGACTTGTTATGTATGTAAGAAAACGCCGCAGGCCGGTATCAGAGATAAACGTAGTGCCCTACATCGACGTGATGTTAGTGTTGCTTATTATCTTTATGGTAACGGCGCCGCTTATTTCTCAAGGGGTAAAGGTAGATTTGCCTAAAGCAAGTGCCAACCCGATAGAGCAAGAAGATACACCACCTATTATTGCGTCAGTGGATGTTAAAGGTCGCTACTTCCTTAATGTAGGCGAAGACCAGGAATCGCCAATTAGCGAAGATGAGCTTGGCGCTATTGTAAAAGCACAATTGACCAAAGAGCCCAATACGCCCGTAGTGGTAAAAGGCGATGGACAAGTAGCGTATAACGAAGTGATACAGCTAATGGTGTTATTACAGCAGGCAGGTGTACCTTCAGTAGGGTTAATGACGGATCCGGTTGAGTAATATAGATATGTCGAAACCTGAAGTGTCGAAAAGCACGTCAACCGCTAGTCACTCAAACAACGCGAGTAACGGTGTAAGTGGTGATAAAAAGAACGGCAAACGTGCCAAGCAAGCCAACAGTATAAGCCCAGAACAAGTAGGCTTGTACAAGTCCATTGGTTTGCATCTTTTTATTGCTGCGCTGTTGCTAATTAGCGTCAGTTTCTCTCCTGACCCTTTGCCGAGTATGCCGTCGAATGCGCCTGTGATAGAAGCGACGTTTATTGATGCGCAAGCGATTGCGGATAAAAAAAGGGAGCAGGCACGAGCTGAAGCTCAAGCAAGAGCCGAAGAGCAAGAAAGGCAAAGAAAAGCAGAAGCCGCGGCAGAGAAAAAACGCCAGCAGCAGCTAGCAGCCAAGCGTGCGAAAGAGAAGCGTGAAGCAGAAGCGGCTGAAGCGAAACGTCAGAAAGACTTGGAGCGCTTAGCGGCGCAGAAGGAACAAGAGCGTAAGGAGCGCGAAGCAAAAGCGAAAGCTGAGGCTGAGCGAAAGAAAAAAGAAGCAGCTGAACGCGCTGAAATGGAAAGGATCATGCAAGAGCAGCTTGCGAAAGAACAAGCTGCTCAGCAAGAACGTAGGCGAAAACAGGTACTTACTGAAGTAGAGCGTTATACCGCGCTTATTCAGCAAACCATAAAGCGCAATTTGTATTCAGACGACAGCTATCAAGGTAAAACCTGTCGATTGAATATTCGGTTAGCAACGACAGGGTTTGTTACGAGTATTCGTGTACTCGGCGGCAATGATGCGCTGTGTAGAGCGGCTGAAAGCGCGGTTCGCAGGGCTGAAAAGTTACCGGTATCTGATGCGCCAGACGTTTACGAGCAGTTAAAAGACATTACTTTAAAAGTGGAATTATAGTGGTATGAAAAAACTAGGTTTATGGATAGCGCTTATTACGATGGCAATCAGTGCCAAAGTGTTTGCATCCTTAGAAATTGTGATAACCGAGGGCGTAGATAGTGCACGTCCAATCGGGGTTGTGCCATTTAAATGGAAAGGTCAGGGCAGTATGCCTGGCGATATTTCTAAAGTGGTGATGGCCGACTTAATGCGTAGTGGTAAGTTTAATCCGGTATCTGTCGACAAGATGCCACAGTATCCGGAAACAGCGGAGCAAGTGTCTTTCACTGCATGGGCAACCTTAGGTGTAGACACGGTTTTAGTAGGAAGTATTGAGCCACAAGGAGGCGACCGTTACCTTGTATCCTATGAGTTGATTGATGTACTTAAAGGGCAAGTTGACAATGGGCAGGCTAAAGTACTCAAAGACGGCAATTTGGTATCGAGTAATGATCACGTACTAGCTGCCCGTCAGGCAGTCATTAACGGCCGAGATTTTCGCCAGTATGCGCATCGAATTAGCGACATTGTCTATGAAAAATTGACCGGTGTTCGCGGTGCATTTTTAACGAAAATTGCTTACGTCATTGTTCGCGACCGTGACACGGTTGAAAAGCCTTACCAATTAGTCATTGCAGACTACGATGGCGAGAACGAAACGCGCTTGTTGTCTTCGCCAGAGCCGCTTATGTCGCCAGTGTGGTCGCCTGATGCCGAGAAGCTTGCCTACGTTAGTTTTGAAAATCGTAGACCGCAAATATTCATTCAGAATATCTACACCAGCGAGCGTACGCGCATTACTGATTTCCCTGGAATAAATAGTAGCCCGGTGTTTTCACCAGATGGCAAGCAACTTGCAATGGTTTTATCGAAAGATGGAAACCCTGAACTCTATGTAATGGACTTAGCAACAAAAAATCTTCGCCGAGTAACACGAAATAGAGCGATTGATACGGAGCCCGCGTGGCTACCAGACGGCAGTGGGTTAATATTTAGCTCGGAACGGGGTGGTAAACCCCAGATATATAGCGTAAATTTAAATTCTGGGAAAGTAAGGCGAGTTACCTTTGTAGGTGAACAGAACCTTGGCGGTACGATTTCCCCAGACGGCAAGCAAATGATTATGGTAAACCAAACTAATGGGAACTATCACATTGCGAAGCAGTCTTTGGATGGTGGATCACCTCAAGTACTGACACGGACGTACTTAGATGAATCACCAAGCGTAGCGCCGAATGGAAGCATGATTATATACAGCACCCTTCACGAGGGAACCCAAGTGTTGTCACTGGTTTCTTTAGATGGGCGTTTTAAAGCTAGGTTACCAGCAGCCAATGGGCAAGTTAAATCGCCAAGTTGGTCACCATTTTTGTTCTAACAATTTAACGACTAAACAATAAAATTTAAGGATTAGTAGGATGCAAATGAATAAAGTGATGAAGAGCTTCATTATCGCATTGCCAGTAGTGACAATGATGGCATGTTCTTCAGGCCCTAGCGAAGAAGAATTGGCAGCAGAGCGTAACCGCCTTGCACAAGAACAAGCGGCTGCAGAAGCGGAAGCACGTGAAGCAGAAGCACAGCGCGTTAAAGCAGAAGCTGCACAGCGTATGAAGCGTCAAGAAGAAATGGTTCAGCAAGAAATGGAAGCGCTGAAAAACGAACAAACCGTTTACTTTGACTTTGACCGCTCAAGCATCAAGCCAGAGTTCCAGCGTATTCTAGACAAGCACGCGGCGTTCTTGGTGAAAAACCCAAGCACTAAAGTGACTATTGAAGGTCACACTGACAGCCGTGGTACGCCAGAGTACAACATCGCGCTAGGCGAACGTCGTGCACAGTCTGTTGAAACTTACCTACTTAATGCTGGTGTAAGCAGCAGCCAAGTAACCGTGGTTTCATACGGTGAAGAAAAACCAGCAGTGATGGGTTCTACTGAGTATGCGTTTGCTCAAAACCGTCGCGGAGTGGTTGTTTACCGCTAATGACTATTCTAACGAATAAGACATTAAAAATGGGCGTCACTTTATGTGCCGCCCTTGCTGTTTCTACCGCATTTGCGCAAGCGCCTGTGGTAGACGCCAATGGCGGCAGTGAATTAGAGCAGCGTATTGTAGTGCTAGAGCGTATCGTTAAGAGCCGAACCGAAATGCAACACAGGCTTCAAACGCAACTAGACAATATGCAAATGGAAGTCGACCAGCTGCGTGGTGCGGTTGAAGTTAATACCAATGAACTTCAAAAAGTACTTGAGCGTCAGCGTGAGCTTTACCTTGAAATAGATAAACGCGTGGAAGCACTTAAGCAAAGCGGCGCGCTACAAGGTAGTGCCATGCCTAGTGCAGGTGTTGATTCGGGCTCTGTGAGCTCTCCAACAGCATCTACGCCAACGCAAGCTCCGCAAGCAGGTGAAGATGAAGCCTACGAAAATGCGGTGAATTTGATCCTTAAGTCTCGTGAGTACGATAAAGCCATTCCTGCGTTTCAATCGTTCATTTCACGCTTTCCCAACAGTGGTTACGCACCAAACGCGCACTATTGGTTAGGGCAGTTGCTGTTTAATAAGCAGCAGTGGAGCGAAGCAAGTGAGCAATTTAATATTGTAGCTAATCGCTTTACCGATTCTTCCAAGCGTCCTGATGCTTTATTAAAACTAGGTGTCATTGCTGAGCGAACGGGAGACAGTTCAACAGCACGTCAGCTGTTCCAACAAGTTGTAAATGATTACCCTGATTCTTCGGCAAAACGCCTCGCTGAATCTCGGTTAAATAACTTGTAATGAACAAAGCCTCTTTTAAAGAGGCTTTTTTATGAGTTAGAGAAAAGTTTTTTTCAAAAAATTCCATTTAGAGTGCATAAAACTTCTGCACCAAATTTCACTGTATTTCGTAGAAACCTGACTAAACTCAATTAGTACTGGTATAAATACTCAGCGATTTGTTTTCATTTTGACCGTTTAGTCGTAATTTGACAGAAAAATGAAAATAAAAGGACGTTATGGGTTGCGTCGAATAAAAATCTGAGTATTATATGCCGCCGTTGCCAAGACACAGGCAACAACAGGAAAGAAAGGGTCGTTAGCTCAGTTGGTAGAGCAGTTGACTTTTAATCAATTGGTCGCTGGTTCGAATCCAGCACGACCCACCACTTTCTCTCCTAGCATCAAATGATGGGTCGTTAGCTCAGTTGGTAGAGCAGTTGACTTTTAATCAATTGGTCGCTGGTTCGAATCCAGCACGACCCACCATCATTTGAATTGCGAAACTTATCTGTGTGTCACTTGATGGGTCGTTAGCTCAGTTGGTAGAGCAGTTGACTTTTAATCAATTGGTCGCTGGTTCGAATCCAGCACGACCCACCATCAAGTCTCAAACTCAAATATTCCTTTTTTAAATAATCTCCTCAGTACAAAACACCAATGCTTATTGCGTTTTAAAACGCTACTCGTCTCATTTGCACTTTGATCTGGTTTACCTAACCCCATGTAGTAGAACAGGTAAGCATAACTACGACTATTTAATTACCCTTATGTTGATTAGGTAGTGTGTAATTTTTATGACAGTTGGGTATAATCCGCACCCTTGTCGCAACAGAGATGTAGGTTAATGTCAGTAGCATTTCGAGTGGATCAGGTAGAGTACCCGTTCCCAGCAAAACCACAGCCATTGTCAGAAGCACGTAAAGCTGAATTAAAGGCTGAGATCAAAGCTTTACTTAAAGCCCGTAACGCTGTGCTTGTCGCACACTATTACACCGACCATGAAATTCAGGCACTCGCTGAAGAGACTGGTGGCTGCGTGGCAGACTCATTGGAAATGGCGCGCTTCGGAAGAGATGCACAAGAACAAACCTTAATTGTTGCTGGCGTTCGCTTCATGGGTGAAACGGCAAAAATTCTTAGCCCTGAAAAAACCGTACTAATGCCAACACTTGAAGCAACGTGTTCGCTTGATATTGGTTGCCCGGTAAAAGAGTTTAGCGAATTCTGTGATCAGCACCCTGACCACACTGTAGTGGTTTACGCAAATACATCAGCGGCAGTAAAAGCGCGCGCTGACTGGGTAGTAACGTCAAGCATCGCGCTTGAAATCGTTGAGCACTTAGACAGCCAGGGCAAGAAAATCATTTGGGGCCCTGACCGACACTTAGGCTCGTACATTGCCAAGCAAACGGGTGCCGACATGCTAATGTGGCAGGGCGAGTGTATCGTTCACGACGAGTTCTCTGCACAGAAACTAGCAGACATGAAAGCACTGTATCCAAACGCAGCAGTTCTGGTTCACCCTGAATCACCCGCAAGTGTGGTAGAGATGGCAGATGCAGTTGGCTCAACCAGTCAGCTAATAAAAGCCTCGCAAACCATGGATAACGACACCTTTATTGTTGCTACCGATAAAGGCATCTTTTACAAGATGCAACAACTTACTCCAGAGAAGACGTTTATAGAAGCTCCAACGGGCGGTAACGGCGCTACCTGTAAAAGCTGTGCTCACTGTCCTTGGATGGCAATGAACGGTTTAGAAGCGATTAAGGCGTCTTTAACGGGCGAAACTGATGGGCATGAAATCTTTGTTGATGATGAATTGCGTAAAGGCGCACTCATTCCACTCGATCGCATGCTTAACTTCTCAGCCGAGTTAAAAGCGAAGGGCGGGCTATAAGCGCACGTTTTATAAGCACTTGCTGAATATTTTCCAGCAAGTTCTTGATTAAGCGCGCGGCTTTACCTACTATACGCGCGCTCAAGGGTTTTCGTCGTTGAAATCTTCTTGATACAAAATTTGGAGAGATGGCTGAGTGGCTGAAGGCGCACGCCTGGAAAGTGTGTATACGTTTATAGCGTATCGAGGGTTCGAATCCCTCTCTCTCCGCCAAATACTGAGAACCGGCTTTAGGCCGGTTTTTTTGTGCCTACCGATCAGCGCTGGATGATGCGCGGACACTTCTCGCTTACGTAAAAAGAAACCCGCTATGAAGCGGGTTTCTTTTTAAACGCGATTGTTGCGACGCTGGTATGCTAAAGCTAATGGCTTTTCATCTGTGATGTCGCGCCGCTGCTAATTACTTCGCAACCTGCTGGTGAAGCTTGATTAGGTCAGGAAGCTTTTTCGCGTAAATCGCTTTCTTTGTACCTGGGTGAAGTAATTGGCTCACGAACGTGCGTAGGAAGCCAAGTACAAACGTTTGAACGCGATCAGCGTCTGCATCACTTGGGTTAGCAATAAGCTTTTCTGTCTCCGCTTGTACTTTGTGTACAATCGGGTCCATGGTGTCTTTTCCAGAAACTAGGTCATTACCAGTCACAACGCCTTTGCCAAGCAAGTCTCTAACTGCTGAGTATAAATCAGCAGAAACAGCATTAGACTGTCCCCAGTTCGCAATGTTGAATTCTTCAGCAATCTTATCTAGATCAGCAGTTGGGTCGTTCGACTTCAATAGGCTGTCGATAAGTTTATGGGCTTCAGTTTGTTTTACGGGTGTTGATAATTCTGACATGGTTACATTTAATGATTATGTGGGTGAGCGCGTTATAAATATTCTGCCAGACAATGTCAACCCGTTTGCCGCTAATAGAGGCAAGAACGGGCGAGGAGCTTGCTAAGACATGATGTAAACATGGCGAACAAAGCACCGAAATAGCACCGAAATAGCAAAGAAATATTACTGAAAGAGTAGCAAAATAGAGAAAAGGCACCTGCTGCCAAGCACCCTTTATCAAATGAGTAAACGGGCTACGCGGAGATCCTATTCTCTTTGTCTACTTTTTCTATCTTGCCTGTTCGACGTGCTGGAAAAGGCAACTTAATTGGACGTTTACCACTTAATGTAGCGTGTTCTGATTTCACACTATAGTTAGCGCTGTCTTTACTATGCATGCTCTTGGGGGTATCAGTTACATCGAAAAGCGGAGCAACAGGCTGTCTGTTTTCCTCTAGCTGGTAAGCAGTGACTTTGTTTTCGGTTTCTAAAAAGGCACTTCCAGCTTGCTTACCAAGCTTATAATCATGACGAAGTTGTGCGTCTGTACTACCTAACAATTTACTTTGAAGCTTATCAGACGCAAAAATTTGAATAACCTCTACGCCTTCTGGCGGGTTTTCAATAAACGCCAGCTCTTTTTGATACGCTTGTTCGTGCTGCAGCAGATAGTCGATGGTCTTTGGGCACGTGCCCGTTGCGCACATTACCGCGCTTAACTTTTGTAGCCAAGGCGACTGTACTTGAAAGCCTCTATCTACGATGCGAATAACTACGATTTTCGTCGCGCCGCGCTTGTACGCTTCGGTAACAGGCAACGGTGCAGCCAAACCACCGTCTAGAAAGAAATCGGTATTGGCTGCCTTTTTTGTCTCGACATCAATGTGCAGCGGTACGCCCTGTTTGTAAAGTAAGGGGAGGGCGCTCGAAGCCTTGATAAGATCGACCCAGTTGTGAGTACTTTTCATTGGATCGAGAAAATACGCCTGTCTGTCTCTGGAATTTGTAGCGGTAAATAAAATTTCTCTGTCCGCAACATTAGCCTTCGCAGTATCAAGATCAAGTAAACGGTTCGCTTCTTGGGTTTTGTCAAAGTACCAGTCTAAATCGACAATATGTTTGCCCATTAAACCTCTTCCCATTTGGAAAAAGCGTTTGTGTCGAGTTAAGCCGCGAATAAGACGCTTTGCATAGCCTTTTTGACGCGCCACAAAACTCGTTAAGTTCTGTGAGCCTGCTGATGTGCCGATAAGAATATCGAAAGGGTCGTGTCCGGCGTCTAACCATGTATCGAGTACGCCTGCCGTGAAAATTCCTCGCTGTCCACCACCTTCCGCAACCAAGGCAACTTTGTCATTGTTCGACATTTTAGCATTGCGTGCTTTTGAATAAGCGAGAGAAGGAGCAGATTGTTGACCCGACATGATAACCCTCTATTTGACCATGACTATAAATTGACTACTTGGTCTAATTGTAGGGAGATCACGACGCCGGAGAAAATTGAAAGAATAAATCGGACTGATAGGAAATAACTGATACTGAAACATTTTTTGTTATTTCATTGTGATTTTTGTGTTTACATTTTGATCGTTTAATCGCAGTCTAACAAAGTGTTGAAAGCTAAACTTTCATTGGGAGTCAATAATGAAAATTGCCGTGTTAGGTGCGGGAAGTATTGGATGTTATGTAGCGGGCTGCCTGTTAGCCTCTGACCCCACATTGAGTGCCGCTAATGCGCTTACGCTCATTGGCCGTCAGCGTTTATATGATGATATTACTGCTAATGGTCTTAAAATAACGGATTGGCAAGGGCGTGAGCAGCTAACAAAGCCTGAGCATATCGCTTTTTCAATTGAGAACGATAGTTTAAGTCATGCTGACGTCATTTTGCTTTGCGTTAAAAGCCAAGATACCGAGCAGGCTGCTGCGATAATCAATCAGCATGCAAAGCAATCAGCAGTCGTAGTCAGTCTTCAAAACGGAGTGGGTAATGCACACCTGCTTCGCCAGCACATAAAACAATGCGTAATTGCAGGTATGGTGCCTTTCAATGTTTTTTATAAAGGTAACGGCCATTTTCACTGTGGTACTGAGGGTAATATTGCCCTTGAAGACCCCAATAACCAATGTAGTGACATCATAAAAGCGCTTAACAACGCGTCGTTGCCCGTTAAGGTCTATAACGATATGGAAGCTGTACAGTATGGCAAACTCATTATGAACTTGAATAACGCGGTCAATGCACTGTCGGGTATACCGCTAAAATCTCAGCTAGGGGATAGGCAATACAGGTTGGTTATGGCAAAGGTGTTGTCCGAGGCGTTAGCAGTATTAAAAGCGGAAGGAATTACACCAGCAAGAACCGGTAAGGTCATTCCCAAACTGATGCCAAAAATTATGAAGCTACCTAATTTTTTATTCAATGTGGTGGCTTCATCTACGCTTAAAATAGATCCGGAAGCACGTTCATCAATGTTTGAAGATTTAGCGCTGGGGCGACGAACGGAAATTGATTATTTGAACGGCGAGATAGTCAGGCTCGGTGAAAAAAATCACATAGCTACGCCAGTGAATAAGCATATTGTTAACCTGATCAAACAACACGAAGTTGCTCAAAAAGGAAGTCCTCACTTACCGGCAAATGCTTTACTGCTTAAGTGAAACGTCTATCTAACGGTGTATTTTAACGTTAAATATTACAGTTTTGTGTCATTTTTATGTCAGAACACTTGATTCTTATAATAAAGTATATATCCTGCGCGCAAACTTCCGTTATATTTAGTGTGCTTTGCTTTTTCAAAATCGTTTTTCTTCTTGTCTTCTGTTGAGTACTTTATGTGCGTCGCTTTTCCATACGACGGTTTTAGCGTCTGAGGTTGATGTCGAGCGTGAATCTAGCGCAACGTTCTCTCAGTACAATGGCAACGGCCTTTCATTTCAAAGCGACAACAATACCTTCTCACTACGCGTGCGCGGTAGACTTCAGTTTCGCTATGCCAATCCCGGTATAAGCCAGCCTACCGAGCGTGCTGACTTTGAGCATAATGCCGGTAATCAATTTGGCGTTAACAGGGCGCGGGTTAAATTAGACGGTCACATTGGTTTGCCCTGGATTAAATATGGTGTGGAATACGATGCTGTCGATCAGCGCACGCTCACCGCTACACTATCCTTTGAAAAGTATGACGCGCTTCGGTTTAAGGTTGGTCAGTGGAAAGTCGAGTATTCCAGAGAGCGCAGTGTAAGCAGTGGCGGCCAGCAAATGATGGATCGTTCAATCATCAACAGAATATTTACGCTAGATAGGCAAATGGGGGCATCCCTTTACGGAAATCTTGATGGCCCAGGCGCGGCCAATTTCAATTACTGGGTAGGAGTATTCAATGGCTCAGGCCGTGGTGATTATAGCAATCACGATGGCGAGAATATGTATACAGGGCGATTACAGTGGAATTTCTTAGGTGAGTCTGTCGGGTTTAAAAACAGTGACATTAAACGAACAGCTACCCCCAAAGCAGCGCTAGCAATAGCAGGGGCGAAGTTCAAAAGCCAGTTTACACGTTTTTCATCGTCTGGCGCTGGCAATTTAGCCAACTTTAGTGCGGGCGAAATCGAAGGTCAGTACGACATTAAGCAGTTTGTGATTGATGGTGCCTATTTTTATAAAGGGTTTAATGCTCAAGCGGAATATCATGAAAAAGATATTGTAGATTTAGCGAATAACAATAAAGAAACTACGCTGCGCGGCTATTATGTGCAGGCGGGTTATTTCTTGAGTGAATCAATCAGCTGGTGGCCAGAGCCCCTTGAAATGGCTGCACGCTTCGGGACCTATTCGCCCCGAGACAGTGAACAAGACGAACGCTTTTTTGAAAAGACAGTAGCATTCAACTATTTTTTTAACGGCCACAAAAACAAACTAACCGCAGAGGTAAGCAGGGTTTCACTGGATCAGTTCGATACTGAAGTAGGGGACGAGACCATCTATTCTCTGCAGTGGGACGTCAGTTTTTAACTACTCACGCCGAGTGAGCAAGAAACTCACCTAGTGTGTTAACAAGGCGAGCCTTGTCTACGGGCTTGCCCACATGGGCATCCATTCCTGCCGCGTGACAGCTGTCGATATCTTGCTGCATGGCGTTAGCCGTCAGGGCAATGATGGGAATTTTTTCTGCGGAACAGTGATGAAGGCAAAAAGTGGGGTGCCTTTATTGGCTTTTATAGTCTAATAAAAAACGCCTTGCGTGTAACGACGCAGCAAGGCGTTCTAAATTCAGATTTATTAGCTAAAAGCTTTTCGTTACTTTTGCTCAAGCACAATGCGCAGCATTCTGCGAAGCGGCTCTGCGGCACCCCACAATAGCTGGTCGCCGACAGTAAATGCCGAGATATATTCAGGACCCATGTTAAGCTTGCGAATACGGCCTACGGGAATAGACAGTGTACCGGTCACTTTCGCTGGCGTAAGTTCTTGCATCGTAGTGTCGCGCTCGTTAGGAATCACTTTTACCCAGTCGTTGTGGTTAGCCAAGATTGTTTCAATTTCGGCTAGAGGCAAGTCTTTCTTTAGCTTAAGTGTGATAGCCTGGCTATGACAGCGCATGGCGCCAACACGTACACAAATACCGTCAATCGGTACTTCACTGCCTTTAATACCTAAAATCTTGTTGGCTTCCGCTTGGGCTTTCCATTCTTCGCGGCTTTGACCTGAAGGTAGTTGCGAATCGATGTACGGAATTAAGCTACCCGCAAGCGGAACACCGAACTGTTCACTGGGGTAGTCTGCGCTTCGAATAAACTCAGACACTTGCTGGTCAATTTCTAAAATCGCGGTAGCAGGATCTTCAACTTTAGCTTTCACATTACTATGAATTGCACCCATTTGATTAATTAGCTCACGCATGTGCTGTGCACCTGAACCTGAAGCGGCTTGATAGGTCATTGGCGAAGCCCATTCAACCAAGTCTTTCTCAAACAGGCCACCGAGTGCCAGAAGCATAAGGGAAACCGTGCAGTTTCCACCTACGTAGGTACGAATGCCTTTTTCAATGCCACTATCAATTTCTTTACGGTTTACTGGATCTAGAATAATTACGGCATCGTCTTTCATACGAAGCGTTGACGCAGCATCAATCCAATAACCGTTCCAGCCAGTGGCTCTTAAATCGTTGTACACGGCTTTTGTGTAGTCGCCGCCCTGACAGGTAATAATGATATCCTGTTTAGATAGCGCTTCGATGTCGTGCGCATCTTCTAGAACACCAGCATCCTTTCCAGCAAAATCCGGTGCTGCACTACCTTTTTGCGAGGTAGTGAAAAAGGTGGGCTCAATGTGCGCGAAATCTTGCTCTTCTTGCATGCGCTGCATTAATACTGAGCCAACCATACCGCGCCAGCCCACTAAACCTACTTTTTGTTGTGACATTAAATTGAGAACCCTTGTTACTAAAATGAAAAGTACTTCATCACTTATGTTTGTAAAAATTGGTCAATACCCAGACCTTTTAATTAATTGGCGTGTATTGGAAAAACATAAAAGTGATGTCGAGCGCCGCGTGCCTAGCGCACTGGCGCAATACCTGTCGTTTTTATTATTGTCTTTGCAGTCTAAGTGTTATTTATCCCGCTGGCTAGATGGTTTTTATAAATAATCTATCGCTGATATAAGCATTTTGGAAACGGCTAGTTCATGGCAAAAAATTTAAACAAAACACTTGAAGGAGCAATCAAAGCGCAGGGTAGAGAGTGAACCTGTATTAACCCCTCATTGTGTCGATGCACTGCTTACGGTCTAAAAATTGCTTTATAAATAGAATTAATCCCTCACAAAGTGTGAGGAGATATACAATATTGAGATACGCTTTAAGGAAAACGTAGTTCTTAATATGAAAATAAAAGTGAGGAAAGCATGCAGTACGATAGTCATAACAAATTTGCTACCACTACGGTATTTTTGCATTGGTTGGTTGGATTAACCATTATTGGCTTGCTTGCCACTGGGATTTACATGTCGGAAAACGGTGTGTATGCACTATACCCCTTGCACAAAGCGATTGGTTTTCTTGTACTCTTTGTCGCACTAGCACGTGTGGTATGGCGCATGAAAAATGGTTGGCCTAGCGCTGCTGCTAACTATAAGCCAATAGAGCATAAATTAGCGTCAGTTGTGCACTGGGTGTTGATTATCGCCACGCTCTTAATGCCAATTTCAGGCTTGATGGCGTCGGTATTGGGTGGGCACGGGCTGTCAGTTTTTGGCCTGGAGGTCTTCGCGCCAAATTATAGTGTTGAAGATCCTGAGAAAACGCTACCGATAAATTACGAGCTTTCCAAAGCAGGTGGCGCTATACACTTCTATCTTGGTTATACCGTTATTGTCGCACTCTTGCTACACATTGCTGGCGCTCTTAAGCATCATTTCGTTGATAAAGATGGCACATTGAAGCGCATGCTAGGCAAAACCATTGGGGAGTAGTACTTCGTCGCCCGTATCATGACCGAAAATATCGTTCACCGCTTTGAAGCCGTTCAGGTCAATTAACGCGAGAGCGAAGTGGCGGTTTTTTCTCATTAACTTCGCAATCGGTTTTTCACCGCCATTGCGATTATAAATACCTGTGAGTGCACCAAAGTCTGTCTGTAAGGCCAGTTTCTGGAGTTCGTGTTTTCGACTAGAAGCATCATTCAGCGTAAGCTGATAGTAGCGTTCGCCATCTTCAGTGGCTAAAGGGCTGGCGATTAGTTGAATTCATGTGGCGTCGTCAGTTTTCTCTGGTTTTAGTTTATATTCACCCGTAGCAAACTCATTGCGAGCAAAAGCCTTTAATCAATAAATTACAGTTGTTGTAAGGCGTAGTGTAGCTAATGTCCCCTCCATCAAAGCTTCTTGCGGGAACAATACCGTAAACCTCGGTGGGGACTTTCACTGTCTACGGCTCCAATTTGCTTTATAATTCCTGACGTAAAGGAGAAAAAACGTGAATGAATATGCTCGGTATTTTAACGGCTACCCTTCAACTATTGTGGAGCAAGCCTTACAGCTCATTTCCAGCAATCGGCTACAGCGTTATTTACTAAAAAAATACCCAGAGGCCCATGATATAACCACCGACAAATTGCTGTATCAGTACGCGACGGATTTAAAAAAGCGATACTTAAAAAATGCGCCACCGTTTGGGCGCGCCGCGTTTAAAAAGCAAGGTGATATGATAACTAACGCGCTAGGTACGCATACTTACCGTATGCAGGGTAAAACGCGCAAACACGACTTGGCCATTAATAACGATTTACTCTATGCCCCAGAGGCCTTGTTAAAAGCCCTTGTAGTACATGAACTGGCGCACTTTAAAGAAAAAGACCACAATAAAGCCTTCTATAAACTTTGCTGCTATATGGAGCCAGATTATCATCAACTAGAGCTGGATTTACGCTTGTTCTGTGTGGCCTTATCAATGGGAGAAAACCCGTATACGTAACATGTGAACGCCTCATCAGGTGTCGCTATGTTTAACCCGTGTTAGGTACAATTGTCATGTGCTTGCTATAACTAAATTAAAGCCGAAGCACTGGAATTAATGAGGAGTATTAATGAGCATTGCTAAAATTATGTCTACGCGGGTGGTTAGCGTGCACATGGATGACAGTTTACAGTCATTGCGCGAGCTCTTTGCTGCTGCGGAGTTTCATCATTTGGTCGTGGTGCATGACAATAAGCTGCAGGGGATTATATCTGACAGAGACTTGATGAAATCGATTAGTCCTTTTGTAGATACCCTAAGCGAACGAAAGCTTGATCGCGCTACATTGGATAAAAAAGCGCACCAAATCATGACTCGTGAAGTCATTACACTTAACCCAAGTGACTCTGTTTATTCGGCTATTGAGCTTTTTAATTCCCACAAAATTTCCTGCATTCCTATTATCGACACGAAAAGGCATCCAGTAGGAATGGTGTCGTGGCGCGATGTGATGAAGTTTATGCAAAGTAGGGTAGAGGCAAAGCGTTAGGTCGGTACTCGTATGTTATTAATAGTGAACACCGCTTGAAAGGGGAGTGGTCTCTCTACCTGCGTTTATAAATTGCGGTGAAGAGACCGTTAGTTTTAAAGCGTTAGCTTTTGCGGTAGCTGACTTTAAACAGCAAACTGTAGAGTACGGGCACAGCGATAAGTGTAAGTACCGTCGCAAAGGCCAGGCCACCCATAATGGTCACTGCCATATCGGCAAAGAAGGCGTCGAACAGCAGCGGCGCCATCCCTAATATGGTCGTTACCGCCGCCAGTGAAACAGGGCGTACACGGCTGATAGTAGCGTCAACAATCGCTTGGCGAATGGCTAAGCCTTCTTCTATCTGAAGGTCAATTTCTTCAATAAGTACAATAGCGTTCTTAATAAGCATGCCAAACAAGCTTAAGAAGCCGAGTAGCGACATAAAGCCAAACGGCATATCGGTACCTAATAGACCAGAGACTACACCAACAATAGCCATAGGTACTACAAGCCAGATAATCAGCGGCTGACGAGCATGACCGAATAGCAACACTGAGATAATAAACATGACTAGGAAGCCAGCAGGCAAGCCAGCGCCCAGCGCTTTTTGTGCATCGCTAGAGCTTTCAAATTCGCCACCCCATTCTAATGAATATCCAGCTGGAAGTTCTATGTCTTCAATAAGTGGGCGGATTCTCGCTAACGCTTTGGCTGCAGTTTCATCGTCACCCGGCTCAGCTTCTACCGTAATGGTGCGAACGCGGTCGCGACGGTGAATACGCATTTCTTCGGTCATTAACTCCAAGCCCTGAGATACCTGTGTGAAAGGCACGTATTGGCGCTGTTGCGTAGACCATACTTGTGATTCACGTATTGATTGAAGCTCGGTATCTTCAGCCTTACCCATCTTTGCAATAATGTTGTAAGCATAATCACCGTCTTGCACCGTACCTAGCTGAACGCCGCTACTTGCATACTGTATGGTCTGGCTAAAGTCACTATGCGAAACGCCAGCAATCCCTGCGTTGTAGTTGTCAAACTGCGTATTAATGGCAAAGCCTTTTTCACGCCAGTTATGTCGAACGTCTTTCACCTGTCCGTCAGCAAAAAGCAGTGCTTTGGCTTCATCCGCCAGTTCGCGAAGTATTTCAGTATCTGGGCCTGAAAAACGGGCCTCAAGTTTTGCACCAGAGCCGGGGCCAAACTGCATGCGCTCCATATAAAAGCTAGCGTCGAAGTCTAGGTCGGTAAGCTTACTCGCAAGCGCGCTTTGAATAGCCGGAATATTATCAAGTTCATTCGCACGAACCATGAAAAAGGCATAGTTTTCGTTAGCACTTTTAGGTGCATAAGTGAGGGTGAAACGATCGGCGCCTTGCCCTATAAAGGTGGTTACAGCCGTGACGTTTTCCATTCCCAAAATACGAGCTTCAGCTTCTTTTGCAATGACTTCAGTGGCACGTATATCTCTATCTTGCGGGCCCCAATAATGCACAAAGAACAGCGGCGCGTTGGACGGAGGGAAGAAGCCTTGTTTTACCATGCCAAAACTTCCATAAGCCACGATAGTAATAACAAACAGTGCACCAATGGTTACCCAACGAAGCTTAAGTGCGCCTAAAAGTGCACGCTTAAACCAGCGTTGCGATGCAGAGAGTTCGTTACCTGTGGTTTGCCCAATACCTTTGCGGTAAAAATATGCGCCAAGCACGGGCACCAAGGTTACCGCTAATACCCAACTTATCATGAGGGAAACCAACACTACGGCAAACAATGAATAAAGAAACTCGCCTGTAGCATCGTTTGAAAGACCTATGCCTGAAAAAGCCGCAATACCGATAACGGTTGCGCCAAGTAAGGGCCACTGCGTTCGCTTAACAATAAAGCTGGCTGATTCTTTGGCTGTAGAGCCCGTGGCCATGCGCAGCATCATCCCCTCAGCAACTACGATAGCGTTATCTACCAGCATACCCATGGCGATAACCATGGCACCAAGTGATATCCTTTGAAGCTGAATATCCATAAGCCACATGATTAGAATAGTACCTAGTACGGTGACAAGTAGCACAGAGCCAACTACCACGCCTGAGCGCCATCCCATGAACAAACATAGCGTTAAGGTAACAACCGCCACCGACATAACGAGGTTATTAATAAAGCCAGTAACCGATTCGTCGACGACTGAGGCCTGATCGTAAATAGGCGTAAGCGTAATACCGACAGGCAGTTCTTGAAGCAGCTTTTCTACTTTTGCGTTAACGCGCTCGCCCACATCAACAATGTTAACGTCGGTCAACGCTGATACTGAAAGCGTAAGTGCTTCTTCACCGTTGTAGCGTACATGAACGGGCTGTATGTCGGCAGGCTCTAACTTTAGCGTGGCAATATCAGCAACCCGAAGGGAACGGTTTGTGCCAGGCACTACCACTGACAGATTAGATATTTCTTCTAGTCTGTCTGGCGCGCGCTCTACAATTAGGCGCACATTTTTTTCGTCAACTTTAATACGGCCGCCGTTGAACGGGCGCAGGTTGTCTTCAAAAAGAGAGGCGAGATCAGGAAATGAAATGCCTAAGCCAGCGAGTTGATAAGGGTTGATATAGGCCACTATCTGTTCTTTTTGAACGCCAGTGACATTTACCTTGGCAACGCCTTCTGTAGTAAGCAGGTCACGTCGAATAATTCGGGCGAATTCTCGAAGCTCCCGAGTATCGAAATCAGGTGCACTTAACGCGTAATAAAGCCCGTAAACGTCACCGAAATCATCAAATACCACTGGGTTTTGTGCCCCCGTTGGCAACGAGCTTGCGGTGTCGCGAAGTCGCTTTCTCAACTCATCCCATATCTGTGGTAAGAGGTTACTGTCGTAAGTACTCTTAACTTCAACGGTAATTTCTGAAAGGCCCGGCGATGAAACTGACGTCACTTCCTTTAACTGCGGCATTTGCTGAATGGCAATTTCCAAGCGTTCAGTGACTTCACGTTCTACCTTTTCAGCACTGGCTCCAGGATAGTTGGTGTATACCTTTACCTGTTTGATGGTAAACGCAGGATCTTCTAAGCGACCAATTTTACTCATAGCCAAAACGCCGCCTAAAAGCAGGATGACTACCATTAGCCAAATGTTGACGGGCTTATCAATTGAATAGCGTGCGATATCCATAAATTACTTCTCTCCTTGGTAAGGAAGCACTTTCATGTCTGCACGCATTTGTGTTGCTCCAGCAGCAACCACTTGCTGGCCAAGGGTGATTTCGCCTTGGCTCTTACCCTCAATAATCGCTAGCTCATTTTCAATATGCTTAACGTTTACGGCTTGCTTGGCCACTGAACTTGTTTCATCGTTATATACCCACACTGCAAAGCCTGAGTCCTTGTCACCTACAAGTGCTCTTACAGGCACAATAAAGCCTTCTGGATAAAGGCTACCTTGTAGGCTGACTTTTACCACTGCGCGCGCGCCCGGTGTTAGGGGAAGTTCTTCGCGAGGCTCCATGGCAAACACCACTTCATAAGTTTGGGACACAGGATCAGGTTGAGTAGAGTGCTCTACATAGTTCACCGGATACCACTGACTGCGATTGGTGGCTAATGTGGCGCTGGCTTGTTTTATCCCACGGCCAATATTGGCAGTAAGTAAGCGCTCAGGAACATTAATGTTGAAGTATATTTTAGACACATCTTGCAGGCGAGCAATCGGCGTACCTGCGGCAACAAAACTGTTATTTTCAACAAGTCGTTGAGATACCTTTGCATCAAAAGGGGCGTATAGCTGTGTGTAGCTCAAATCTTGCTCTGCATTTTTTAAGTCGATAACCGCTAGTTCGTAAGATGTTTTTGCAGTATCTAGAGAGCTCTGTGCAACTAGCTTTTGAGCGAACATTTTCTCAATTCTATCAAGCTCTCGTTTGGCCTGATCAAGTCGTGTCGTAGACTCGTCCACGCGTCTTTCGAATGGTTTACGATCAATAGTGGCCAGTAACTTGCCTTTATTGATGTCACTGCCTGTCACCAAGTCGGTCTGGATAAGGCGGCCTGAAACTTCAAAGCTTAAATCGACGGTTTTCACTGCCGATACAACGGCAGGGAAGGTGAATTCGTCAAAATCTGGAATGTTGCTAACCGTAGCGAGTTTGACATAACGAGGTGCAACGTTTGCTTGTTGCTCGGCAGGCTCTTCGGAAGAACATGCACTTAAAGTGGAAACCGATAAAACGCTTAAAAATAAAATGTGAGAGAATCGCATCATGGACATAGGTGTATGTAATCCATAGTCAGGGTAATTAAAGTATAGATGTGTAAACTCAGGTAGTGATGCTATGCACAACGGCAGCAAAGATAGCCATTACCTAAAGTAAACTGGCGAGTGCATTTTAGTGCGGTCACATTGAAAAGTAAACTGTTCGGTGTAAAATGATCGGGTTAATGTAGCGGATAACTAATTTTGAGAATTTCCATATGGTAGGCAACACACGTACGCGTAGCGACATCAAACGCGAAGCCATTATTCAGGCGGCAACACAGGCATTCCAAGAGTTTGGCGTTAACGGCACAAGCATGGATAAGCTGGCTGAACTGGCAAATGTGTCAAAGCGCACTGTGTACAATCACTTTTCTACAAAAGAAGAGCTGGTGATGCATTTGGTTACGCAGCAGTGGCAAACGGCTATTTTAAATATTAATAAAAAGTACGATGCTACGCTTCCGCTAGACGAGCAGCTAGAAGACCTTATTTTGCAAGACATTGAGTTTATGGTGAGTGAATCACACCTCGATTTAGCTCGGGTTGCGATTGGCCACTTCTTCTACGAGCCGGAAAAGCTAAAAGATGAAGTTGCGCAATTAAAAGCCCAAGAGACGGCTATGCACCGCTGGTTAAAGGATGCCAAAGCCGACAATAAACTCGCGTTTGACGACTTGGAACGGGTTGTCGATGAAATTGATAGCTTAGTAAAAGGGCAGTGCTTTTGGCCTCAGCTGTTCAAAATTGAAGATTCCCTCAGCGATAACGATAAGAAGAGTTTAGCAAAACACACAGTGGCTTTGATTTTAAGCCGCTATGCTGTTGTGTAGTTGGCAGGCTATATCGATGAGTTTGTTCAAGGCTCTTTCAGTATTGAAGGGCCATTGAACTTTTACTTCCCAAACATTTTTTCCGCTTATCCGTCTTCGCGCTAACTTCACAGATCCCTCTTGATTCAAACGGACTACACTTCAGATGATGTAGCCAGTAAATACCTTTTCACTTAGCTGTTTGTTCTCCCTGTCGCTCGTCCTCCGACACCTGCAATATGCGCTTCTACAATCGTACGAAATATATTCACCTGATTATTCTTTAGTCTATTTTGGCGCGATTTGAGTCTTATTCATCTAATAAATTAAGAAAATTTATAAAGAGTTTTTAAATTTTGTCGCTTTTGCTCTCGTCATTTGTTCTAAATTTTTATAATATCCCGACCAAAAATAACAACTATTATTATTTGCAATTGCAAAATTCGGCAGAAAGCCGGGTCGTGATAATAGGGTTTTACAGATTTTTAAAAGTAAACACACAACACTTACAGAACACTTGGAGAGCAATTTTGAAATTCAAACTTACGAGTATTGCTGCTGCGATAATTCTAAGCCCAGCAACTTTTGCTGCTGATATGGAAGATATTGAGAGACTAACGGTGAAAGGGAAGTACCTTTCGGTTAACCAGTCCAACTCAATTAAAAGCCCTACACCAATTATCGACGTTCCACAGAGCTTGTCGATTATTACGGCTGAAGAAATAACGGCTCGCGGTATTACTAGCATTGGACAAATTATTGACTACGCACCAGGTGTTAATACATCGCAAGGTGAAGGTCACCGCGACTCGGTAGTATTCCGTGGTGTGCGCTCTACTGCAGATTTCTACTTAGATGGTAACCGTGATGACGTTCAATACTACCGTGCACTTTACAATGTTGAGCAGGTAGAGATTCTTCGTGGTCCAAATGCGTTGCTATTCGGTCGCGGTGGTACGGGCGGTATCTTAAATCGTGTATCTAAGAAAGCGAAAACGAGCGATAAGTTTGTAAACTACAACGTATCTGCTAATACGTTTGGTGCATATAACTTACAGTTAGACACCAATGTTGACACGGGCGATAAGTCGGCCCTGCGCATTAACGCCATGTACGAAAGCCTAGACAACCATCGCGACTTCTTCTACGGAGACCGTTACGGCTTCAACCCAACGGCACGCTTTGAGCTAAGCGATGACACAATTGTTGATGTGTCATATGAATATATCGACCACGAGCGCTTTATTGACCGCGGTGTGCCAACTGCCAACGGTGAACCAGTAGAAGCGTTTGAAGAAATCGTGTTTGGCGATCCAGATAACAACTACCAAACATTGGGCGCTGACGTGTTCCGTGCAAACGTTGAGCACACTTTCTCAGATAACCTGAAAGGTAACTTCAACGCTTTTTACGGTGACTATGACAAAGTTTACTCGAACTTTTATGCGGCAGGTTATAACGCTGAGACTGAGCAAGTAACGCTAGACGGATACGTTGATACTACGCAGCGTGAAAACATGATCTTGTCTTCTAACCTAGTTGGCGAATTTGAAACGGGAAGCATTGGGCACACGGTTATCTTCGGTGGTGAGGTTATTAATACCAAGTCAAACCAAGATCGTTACAACCCTGTGTTTGATTCCACTGACGGTGATAGAGAAACGTTTAATATTTCACGTCCGTTAAGCTTCCGTGGTTTAACTGGTACAAATGCTGAAGGCGTAACAGTTACAGCAGACTTCTCTGACTTGAACGACGATACGCATGTAGACTTAGATGTATACTCTTTCTATGTTCAAGATGAAATTGCACTATCAGACAACTTCGACCTTGTACTAGGTGCACGTTTTGACAGCTTCGACATTGAAGTATTCAACGCGGACCCTGAAGTTTTAGAGACACGCAGCAGAAAAGACGAAGAAGTGTCACCGCGTGCTGGCCTAGTGTATAAGCCACAGAAAAATATCTCTATATACGCTAGCTACAGTGAGTCATTCTTGCCACGCAGCGGCGAGCAATATGCGAATATTAATGGCGACGCAAACGCGCTAGATCCAGACACGTTCACTAACCAAGAAATTGGTATTAAGTGGGACTTCAACGACAGCATGAGCTTTACAGCAGCTATCTTTGAGAACGAGCAGACGTCTTTGGATAACGACCCGAATGACCCTGAAAGCTTTGTTGAAGTTGATTCAGATGTATCTGGTTTTGAGCTTCAGCTGCAAGGTTATATCACAGACAAGTGGTATATTACTGCAAACTACAGCAACCTTGATGGCGAAAACGCAAGTGGCGTAGAGCTTCGTGAGCTGCCTGAAAATACGATGTCTGTGTGGACAACCTACGAAGTGAATGAAGTATTTGGCTTCGGCATTGGTGCTACATATCAGGACGAAAGTAAGGTATCGACAAGTGCTTCATCGCCTGTACTACCTAGCTATACGCGTGTTGATGCGTCTGCTTACTACACGCTTAGCGACAAAATGCGCCTTCAGTTAAACGTTGAAAACTTGACTGATACGCTTTACTTCCCGAATGCGCACTCTACGCATCAGGTAACAGTAGGTGCGCCAATTAATGCGCGTCTATCACTGATTGGTTCTTTCTAAACTAACCGTCAGTTTTAAAATATTGTTTAAAAGCCATTCGCGAAAGCGAATGGCTTTTTTTATCTCTGCACTTTGTATTTAGAGGCTTTGTGCTCTATTCGCCTTGCTTTGCAAAGTCGATAAGTGTCTGTCCATCCATACGATAGCCTAACCATTCACTCTTTGGTTTAGCGCCAAGTGACTCGTAAAAATCGATAGCTGGTTTGTTCCAATCTAAAACGCTCCATTCGAAACGCCCGCAGTCGTTTTCTACCGCTGTTTTAGCTAAGTGTTGCAATAATGCTTTCCCTGCACCCAGGCCACGTGATTTTGGTGAAACATACAAATCTTCAAGGTAGAGTCCATTGCGTCCTTGCCACGTTGAGTAATTAAAGAAATACACAGCGAAACCAATAGGTGCGTCATCGCTTTCACACATTACACAATGCGCGGTTGCGCCTTCTCCGAATAATGTTTTTAAAAGCGCTTCTTCATCTGCTTCTACTTCATGCTCTGCTTTTTCATAAATAGCAAGTTCCAGAATGAACTGGCGAATTTGTGAAATATCCTCAGGCGTGGCTGGTCTTATTGAAATGGTGTTGCTCATGGTGACTCCCATCATAAATAATCAAAAAAAATGAGCCAATAAAGGCTCATTTTAAAACAGTTAGGTGTTTGTAGCTTTTCTCAGCGATAAAAGCTAGTCCATCGATGCACTTGGCTGAGGTACATGTGTATGAGAAGTGCTATTGCCGTCGTCACCCTTAGTAGGCTTTTTGCGTACAACCTTGCGCTTAATAAACGTAAACGGACCACGTAAATCAAGCAGTATTAAGTACAAGCACGGCACCAATATAAGCGTTACAAGCGTAGCGTAAAGTACAGCAAAACCGAGTGCCGCAGCCATTGGTACAACAAACGCTGCCTGTAGGCTTGTTTCGAACATAATGGGCAGTACGCCAACAAACGTAGTGATTGAGGTTAACGTAATCGCTCGGAAGCGCGCAGTACCAGCTTCGGTCACTGCTTCTTTAATGCTGTAGCCTTGTGCACGGCGCTGGTTCACAAAGTCAGTCATAACTAGTGAGTCATTGATAACAACCCCTGCGGCAGCGATTAGGCCAAAGTTAGACATCATAGATAAGTCTAAGCCCAGCACAAAGTGGCCGAAGACTGCGCCTGTAAAGCTAAATGGGATAACCGACATGATAATAAGTGGTTGCCCATAGCTTTTAAGTGGTACAGCAAGAAGGATATACACCATGATCATGGCAGCTAAGAAAAACAATATCTGCTCATTCTGTTGCGCTTGCTGCTCCTCAATGTCACCACCAAGTTCAGTCATAACCGACGGGAACGACTCTTTTAATTGAGGAAGTAGCTTCTCTCTAATTTCAGTGACCACTTCGTTTGGCTCAATCTTTTCTTCATCGATATTGCCCCAAATATAAACGCTACGGTATCCACCTTCACGGCGAATATAGCTTATACCTGGTTTCTCCTCTAAGGCCACAACGTCACCCAGCATAACTTCCTGACCATTTGGCGTGGTGATCAACGAGTACTTTAAGTCGGCGAAGCGTTCGCGGGTAAGTTCTGGGTAGCGCACCATTACTTTCACTTCTTCACCGTTTCGAATAACACGTTGTGCCTCGCCGCCGTAGAAGCCAGCACCTACTTGAGAAGCGATATTAGACAGAGTAAGTCCCAAATCGTACGCAACTGGAAGCAATGTCATTTGTACTTCTTTGCTTGGTGGGTCGATGGTTGAGCTAACGTCAAACAAGCCCTCTTGCTGCTGCAGCATTTCAATAAACTTAAGACCTGCTGCGTTTAGGGTGTCGATATCAGGGCCAAAGAGTAAATAACCAAATTCGCCGTCATCACCTTCGCCATTTACATCATCAACCACAGTAAATGACTTCATGCCGGAAATCTCAGGAATGGCTTCGCGCCAGCGGCGAGCAAGCTCAAATGTATCGATAGGGCGGTCTTCTTCGTTAACTAACGGCGCTAAAATACGGCCTTCAGTTCTGTCTTCATTAAATGCAAGGCGATCTCTTATCATGCCTTGACCAAACTCATCGATGATTTGTTCTTCAACATCTAAAATTGTTTGCTCAACAATTTTCAACGCGTTAATGGTTGCTAAGTCTGAGACGTTTTCATTCATCTCTATTTTAACGCTTGGAAAGTCATGAGGTACTTTAGGATTTGGCACCATTCGGACGTAGTTAGCACCAATTAGGCCCATGCTTAACATTAACAGTGCGACAAACATCATCAGCACTGCCCAGCGCCACTCAATAGCTCTTTCAACGGTGCGCTTATAAGGCCCATTTACGAAAGCAAAGAAGCGCTTATTAAAACGCGCGCGCCAGCTGTTAGGTTTAACTGGGGAAAATTTAGTGTGGGCTAAGTGTGCCGGCAGAATGAGTTTTGATTCAACTAAGCTGAATGCTAAACACAAGATTACGACAACAGCGATATTGTAGAAGAACGTGCCTTCCGGTCCGCTGCTTAGCGTAAACGGCGCAAACACGGCGATAGTGGTTAATACACCGAACGTGGCGGGTGTGGCTACGCGCTTGGCACCGCGGATAACATTGTCAACACCGCCACCTTTGCTTTCAATTTCGGTGTAAGCACTCTCGCCAATAACGATCGCATCATCAACCACAATACCTAATACCATTATAAATGCGAACAGCGAAAGGATGTTTATGCTTACACCAAACAAAGGCATTAGCATCATGGCACCAAGAAAACATACCGGTAAACCAACCATTACCCACACGGCAAGCCTAAAGCGCAAGAACAGGGTTAACATTAGCGCCACTAGAATTGAGCCTTGAACCAGGTTAGACAACATCATGTCTAAACGAGCGTTAAGGTAATAGGTCATATCAACCAGAATTTCTAGGCTTACTCCTTGAGGAAGGCTTTCGTTTTTCTGATCGATATAGGCTTTTACGGTTTCGGCTACAGGAATGGTGTTTTGGGTTTTAGTGGCTTTAACGGCAATGTAGATAGCGTTCATGCCGTTGTATTTAAAGTAGCGTTCACCTTCAACGAATCCATCGTTGATATAAGCGACATCGCCTAAGGTTACCTTAGCGCCGCCCGCACCAATTTTAATGGGAATTTGCTTAAACTCATCGCCGCTGTAGTACTGATTCTCAACACGTACCGATACGATACCTGAGTTAGTTCTAAGCTGACCTGCGGAAATGTTGGCAGAGTAACTATTAATTGCCTGTGTAACGTCGGCAATAGTTAAACCGTACTTCCTAAGCGTATCGGGTTTAATTTCAATGGCAATTTCATCGTCCGGTGTATTGGCTTCAACCAAAGAGATAGAGCCAAGTTGTAGAAGCTCATCTTCCACGTCTTTTGCCAGCACTTTGAGTTCTGATAAAGGCAAGTCACCGACAAGAGGCATTTCAATAACCTGCTGCTGGAACTCTACTTGGGAAACGTTAACCGGCTCCATACCTGCAGGGAAGGTGGCAATACTGTCAACGCGAAGCTTCACCTTATCAAGTACATCTGTTAATTCAGCTTTGGTGTCAATTTCCAGTGTAACTGCACCGCCACCGCGAAATGCACGTGAAACCGTACGCTTAATCTCAGTAATGTCTTTTACTGCTTCCTCAACTTTAATGAAAATACTCTCTTCAATCTCTTGAGGTGAAGCGCCAGGGTAGTTGGCTTCAACGGTGATGTAGTTTATTTCAATGTTTGGAAACATCTGACGCTGAATGGTGAAATAGCTCGCTATACCCATGATGATGATAAAAATCATCAGTAGGTTGGCGGCCACGGAGTTTCTGGCGAACCAAGAAATAATGCCGGTTTGTGTATCGTTGTGGTTTTCCATGACAGCTCCTTAGTTCACTTTTGCTGTCACAATTTCGGTCGTGGTTTCAATGACCTTAACAGGCATACCGTTTTGAGGATATTCAGGCAAACTCATCACGACTTTTTTGGCATTGAAATCGCCTTGAATAAGGAAGTCGCCATTTTCCTCGCGAACAACTTTAACCTTTTGCGATTTTAACCTGTCTTCGTCATCTAACGTCCATAACAATCGATTGGTTACCAACTCTTGAGGTACGCGGTATACGTCACTAAGGGTTTTTCCTTCAAATGCGATTGTGCTATATGAACCAAACTTCACGATAGGCTTCGACGAATTGATGGCGTAAGGATCTTCAATACGGGCAACGAAATAGCTCATACGCGTGGTGTTATCTACCACACCCGAATCGCGGTGAATGGTACCTTTTACGGTAGTGCCCTGTACATCATCTACTTCGATGGCGATTTCACTACCAATGGTGTTGTCTGCTAGAAAAACACGGTCAAAGCCTGCTACAGGGAAGGTTACTTCAGCGTATTCGATGTTGTTAATAACAGCGACTGGCGTGCCTTGAGTAACATAGTCACCAGTGCTGATATCTCTCGATACTATAAGTGCATTGTATGGTGCTTTTACCTTACAGTTGTCTAAATCACGCTTGGCGATTTTAAGCTGCGCCTCTGCTGATTTTACACCAGCTTGCGCACTCATCACTTGAGGTTTGCGAAGGTAAAGGTCAGTTACCCTTGCGTTAGGCATCGTTTTCGCTTCTTTGGCAGCAACATCAGCTTGCGCTTGCTCTTGGATAAGCTGTGCTTGCGCGCTAGCGAGGTTAGCTTCAGCCAGCAACAATGCCGCTTCATATGCGTCAGCTTCTATTTCAAATAAGGTTTCGCCACGTCGAACCAGACCGCCGCTCACAAACTTAGGGTTCCAGCGCTCAACTTCTCCCGATACCTGAGCTGCAAGGTTTGTGGTTTCAAGGGGCGTTATTTCGCCATACGAGGTAAGTTGAACGCGCACGTCTTCTGGCGATAAGGCTTCAATAGTCACCGTTGGACGGGTATCAACTTCCTCTGTAATAGTATTATCAGAGGCAGAGGCTTCGATTCCTTTCATACCTAAGTAGCCTACTAATAAAACACCAATAGGCAGTGCAACTTTCATCCATTTCATGGCTAAATCTACTTTTATAGCGAATACTTTACATAGTGTAGCGCTAAAGTGTTTCAGGAATACAGCGCAAATGTAACCAAACATGAGTCAATTTTGTGTAAAGTCAGTTATCCCTACTAATTTAAACAGGGAAATTGGTTTAGTTTTCTGAAAAAGAGGGGGAGCTCAGCGCCGAAAATTCACACACGCAATCTCGACCATTATCTTTGGCATAGTAAAGTGCTTGGTCTGCTCGACGAACGGCGCAGGAAATATCTATATCGGGATTAACTTCGCTCACCCCGAAACTACTCGTTACATGGATCTCGCTACCGTTAATATTAAGCGGTGCGTTGTTCAGAATATCTCGAATATTTTCCAAAGCATTTACAGCACCTGCTTCATCGGTATCGGTAAAGATGAACATGAATTCTTCGCCACCCCACCGTGCGAGAATATCTTGTCCTCGCAGGCGAGAACTAAACACTTTTGAAATCTGACGAAGGACCTCGTCACCTTGTTCATGGCCTAAGGTGTCATTAATACTTTTAAAGCGGTCAATATCTGCAAGGGCGACCGAAAATTTACGTTTGCTTCTCAGCATTCCTGCGTACTCGCGCTCTAGACACTGCTGCGCCCCTCGCCGGTTTAATAACTGAGTTAAGTGGTCATGCTTGGCCTGGCGCTCAAACTGCTCACTTAAATAAAGTGCGGTGTCGTAACTTTTTTGTCTACTGTACTCATAAAACGCCGACAGAAATGAAACGGTTAAAAAAGAATACAGTAAACGAGTTTTAAACGCGTAGGTGTAGTTTGCTACAAATGAAGCGTCATTGAAGCCGAAAAGTACGATGGCGCTAACTAGCGTGAAGGCAATAAGTGCGATGAGACCTCTGACAAAGCCTGCAAAAAACATAGTGACTGGCGGCACCAAGTAAATCCAAAGGGGACCGGTATTGTCTTTACCACCGGTAATCAGCAGTAGGAGAGTCAGTACCATTAAACAGATAATGAGAAGTGTTATAGACCATGTACGAGCTTTAGCTGATGCAAACCGAACTTGTAACCGCTGTGAAATAGCAAATACTACACTGGCAGTAAATAGGGTAGTGGAAAGGGAATATTCACCGTCAATAAAAGCCCTGGAGCCAAGCAAGAGCGTGATAGACATACCCACTGCCGCAAAAAGGTTCACCACCATAATGCGTCTGTTGGTTTCATCTTTGTAGTGACGGCTTACGCCACTAAATACGTATTGCTTGAGAGAGCCGAACATGATTAAGCAGATTTTGTCACAGCTTTTCTAATATCTTCCGCGAGTTGTTGGATAGTATTTCTCATTGCTTTGATACTTGGAGAAAATCCATCATCTTCAAGGGGCGTTTTGAATAAAAATGGGTAGCTTTGCGTTTGGTCTTCCACGTGAGTAATCACATATTGGCCAGATAGAATAACTTCCCCTTCATAGGTGCTGACAAAATCATTGAGGTGCAACGCCATATGAATGGCTTCTTCACTTGCGTAGTGATCGGGGCGAAGCAATGACACTTGCTTTGATGCTAACGCGCTGGTTAGCGCCTTAGTAAGCCCTTCGTCTACAGGCTCGGCCCACAAGTGACTGGTTGAAATATGCAAGTTGGTGTCACTGGTTTGGTACACAAGCCCACGGTGTTTGAGATATTCCGGTAGGGTTATCTTATCCATTACAACAGCTGTTGATGCTTTGTTTACGGTATATGCACTGTCACCCGTGGTGTGAAGCAAATAGTATGTCAACGAACGAGGCGCGCTACTACACGCCGATAATACGCAGGTGAAAAGCGCAAATACACCGATAAACAGTGCTTTACCTGTGGGTTGAGATGGGAAAACCTTAAGCTGCTGTATCATTCTATTTATTCCTTCCATCCTTGTTTTTGAATGTTTCGCTATGGCAATACTGTCAATTGACATTCACTGTAGCGTATTACTTTCTTAATATCGGCTAATTATCAAGGATAAAGCGCATTCATTTTTTACGCCATTGTTGCTCGAAAATTAACCGCGTATTTGTTTGGCTGTACTGCGCTAATTCTTCGCTTTAGGTTGAATGTCCGCTTCATCATCCTTTGAAAATATTAAACTATTCGGAGACTGGTTTAGCTTTAACAATAAAGGCTGAATGTTGCGCATGGTTTCTTGCAGCGCATCAACGGTCTCTTTTATTTCAGACTGGTTAAAACCACCCTCGCTGTAATTTTTAAGCAGGCCATCAAGGCTAACAAGAACCTGATTAAGATTACTATTTAATGCTTTCGCATCAATATCAGCGATAAGTACATCAAAGTCGCTGCTCGCCGTTTCCACAGACTCAGCAGCTAAACGCATGTCTTCAACGGCTAACTGCACATTTTCCACCATTTCCTTAAGCGGAAGCTGATTGATTTTGTCTAAAATTGCGTCGGCCTTTTGCGTCAATTGCGTGAACTCGTTACTAACAGTAGGAATTACTTCGTAGCCGTTAATCACTTCAATGCCGCCGTTACTGTCGGCATCAGGTACATGCTGTAAATCTACATACAAACCACTTGTTAATACATTACCCATGCGTAGCGATGCGCGAAGATCTCTTTCTAGCCAGTTTCGAATGGTTTGCTTTATTGCACTAAGGCCTTCTTTGGTATCTGGCTGCCTTGCTTTACCGGGGTAAATATTAATAAGCACGGGGATGGGATAATCTCGCTCCAAAATGTTGCCATCTAAAGCAGGGAAGGAGTTGATAGCAGTTACGTTGCCAATTTCAATACCACGGTATTCAACCGGTGCGCCAACGGTTAGACCTCGCACACTTTCATCGATAAGTAGCAAGTATTCAGCGGCGACTTTATAACGTGCATCTGAGGCGGATGTGCTATCCCCATAAATTGTGAAAAAGGCGTTATCTAGCACTTGTTCACCTTTTGGCACGCCGTCAGGGATCCCAAAGGTAATACCGTTTGCTAATAAGGTTTCCAAGCTGCCTGTTTCAATGCTTACACCGTTCGATTCAAGCAACAATTTAACACCGCTGACATCCCAGAAACGTGTCGTGTTGGTTATGAGTTTATGGTAAGGCGCTTCAATAAATGCGTCGTAATACACCACACGTTCTTCAATATTAAAGGTAGCGTCTTCAAACTCGCCAACTTTAAACCCTTTATAAATAACGGGATCGCCAGGTTTGTAGGCAAATTCGTCGTCACTTTTTAACATAACATGAAGCCCTGGAGTGCCAGGAGGCGTAACCGGTGGGCGCTCAAGTGCCGTAAAATGGAGTTGCTCTTTGCCTTTATCACGGGCTGACATGGCAATATAGCTGCCAGACAAGAGGGTGTTAAGCCCTGAAACCTCTGAAAAACTTATACGGGGGGCGACAACCCAAAACTTTGCATTTTCATTGAGTAGATGGGCCGCGCTAGCATCAATTCTGGCCGTGACAAGTACGCCGTTTAAGTCAGGCTTTAGCGTTATCTTTTTTACCTGTCCAATATCTAGGTCCCGCACTTTTATTGGTGTTTTGTTTACCTCAATACCTGTTGCCGAATGCAGCTCTATCGTAATGAGAGGGCCCTGATTCTTCCATTGGTAGTACACCATCCAGCCACCAATAACGATAACAAGAATTGGGATAATCCAAATGCGAGAAATGGACGAGGTCGGTTTGACCTTAGCTTCATTAATGTTCGGATCGTTTGTGGTCATGGTAATTGCTTCCACTGCTGCCAAATTAGCCTCGAATCAAACGTCATCGCGGCTATCATCGTTACAAATACAACGGCACAAAAGGCGAGTGCCGCTTGGCCCGGATAAATAGACATGGTGTTCCCCATCTGAATAAGGGATACCAGCACTGCTACAACAAAAACGTCTATCATCGACCAGCGGCCTATCGCCTCAGTGATGCGGTAGTAACGTATACGTAATTGTTTTGAAGTGGTTTTCTCTCGCTGTACGGAAAAATTGAGCCAAGCAAGAATGATAATTTTTGCCACTGGCACTACCACGCTGGCAACTAAAATAATTATCGCCACTGGGTATGAGCCCGATTCCCACAACGATATGACACCACCAATAATGGTATTGGGCGTCTCTTGGCCAAAAAATTCAGTATACATAATTGGCAATACATTAGCAGGAATATATAAGATACAAGCAGTGATCAACAACGCCCACGTACGCTGAATACTCTCTCGCGCTTGCGCTTCACACAATGGTTTAGGTTGTGGTGGTTGTCCTTGAGACATCCACATGGCATAGCGTGTGGGATCAAATTGGGATATACAAAGAGCCGTGAACGCTGAAAAGCCAACGAATGCGTAAAATGACAGGCCTATGGAAACGTCGGCCAACTCGGTAATTTTGATAAGGCTAACCAAGGTACCAACCAGAAAAATTTCTGCCATGCTCCACGGTAAGAGGGCTTTCACAAGTTTGTAAAGCCGCGGCAAGTAAAAGGGGCGTCGGTTTTGTATTTGAGCTAAAGATAATATTAGCAGGCCGCCTAGTACCATTCCGGGCAGCAGTAATGTCGCTAAGCTGGTTATTATCGCTAGTGATAAATAATCGTTTTCGATGAGTACGGTAATACCGGTGGGCAAGTCAATACTGTGCTTTTGACCGCTTGCTTTGAATGTCAGAAAGTTAAAAGGTAACGAAAGTAATAAAAATATCAGGGCACTGAAAGTATAAGCGAGCAACTTTTCGCTTGCGCCATCGCGATGAGATATTAGTGTGTGGTTACATACTGGGCACACGGCCCGTTGCCTGTGTGCTAGGGCGGGAATGTGTACCTGAGTATGGCACTGCTCACAAACTATAGATAACGTATTTGATTCAGCCATATGCTTTTGCACGCCACTTTTTGTATGCTCGTTGTATGATAGATAGCAGCCTAGAGGTATAACCCGTTGATTTTTAGAATCAACAGCATAGCTTATTGTGGGCATGTCGGAAAGTATAGCCAGTCGTATTTAACAGTAAAAAAATAATTGACGATTAAGTGATGGAAATAGCAAACGAACTTCGTAGTGTATATGGATAAACTAAGAAGCAGGTAGGTCGTTTATTCCTGAAAAGGCGTGTTGTTTTTTTGCGTTTTTGGATGAGTATTACCTTTGCTCAGCGATGTTATTTTTTAGCAACCAGCATGCTTTTGGGGTGGTATGCTTCTTATTATTTTCTATCTGTTTTTCTTACTGCTATTGAAGCCGTTTGGCGTTGCGCGGTTTTGGCATCCAAAACACTATCGGTTCGCTACCTCTACCACATTGGTAAGGCTAGCATGGACACGGGGCGTGGCGCTGCAGCTGGGAGTTTTAGCTGGGCAAGTTGGGCTACTCTCTGAATTTAGTAGTGAAAGTGCTAACCCTTTAATAAGCATAGAAAACGTAACGGAAAATGAGCTTGAAAATGGTGAAGCGCAACTTACTAAGGAACAAGCAGAAGATATTTCTGAGTTAGAAAAGGACTTAACCACGCTACTGACTATAACGGTTCAAGAAGTAAAAAAGCCCGCATGTAGCAATCTACATGCGGGCTTTTAAATCTATCGAACAACTGCTTAAAAGCTAGCGTTGCCCGGTGTACGTGGGAATGGGATCACATCACGTACGTTTTGCATGCCAGTTACGTATGCTACAAGACGCTCGAAACCAAGACCGAAACCTGAGTGAGGTACGGTGCCGTAGCGGCGAAGGTCGCGGTACCACGCGTAGTCTTCTTTCGATAGGCCCATTTCGTCAAGGCGTGCATCGAAAACGTCTAGGCGTTCTTCACGCTGTGAACCACCGATGATTTCACCGATACCCGGCGCAAGTACATCCATTGCTGCAACTGTTTTACCGTCGTCGTTAATGCGCATGTAGAACGCTTTAATATCTTTCGGGTAGTTTTGCATGATAATTGGCGCACCAACGTGCTCTTCTGCAAGATAGCGTTCGTGCTCAGAAGATAAATCGATACCCCATTCAACAGGGAATTCGAATTCTTTGCCGCAGTTTTGCAGTATTTCGATAGCGTCAGTGTAGTCCATGCGAACAAAGTCAGAGCTTACTAACTTTTCTAAACGCTCAATGGCGTCTTTCTTAATACGCTGAGCAAAGAACGCCATGTCGTCAGGCAGTTCTTCAAGCACAGCCTTACACACATATTTCAGCATGTCTTCAGCTAGCTGTGCTACATCTTTCAATTCAGCAAACGCCACTTCAGGCTCAATCATCCAAAACTCGGCAAGGTGGCGAGATGTGTTTGAGTTCTCTGCGCGGAACGTAGGGCCGAAGGTGTACACCTTAGACATAGCTGTACAGTAAGTTTCAACGTTAAGCTGACCTGATACCGTAAGGTAGGTTTCTTTTCCGAAGAAATCTTCTGAATAGTCAACATTGCCTTTGTCGTCGCGTGGAAGGTTCATCATATCAAGGGTTGATACGCGGAACATTTCACCTGCACCTTCTGTATCGCTTGCCGTTAGAATAGGCGTAGAGATCCAGAAGTAACCTTTCTCATGGAAAAAGCGGTGAATCGCCTGCGACAAACAGTTGCGAACGCGGGTTACCGCGCCGATAACGTTAGTGCGTGGGCGAAGGTGAGCATATTCGCGAAGGTACTCAATGCTGTGGCGTTTAGCGGCCATTGGGTAGGTATCAGGGTTTTCTACCCAACCCAAAACATCAACGTCAGTCGCGTCAATTTCAACGGCTTGGCCTTGGCCCTGAGATTCTTTCACTGTACCGGTAACCGATAATGAGCAGCCTGCTGTTAAGCGCTGGATATCGGCATAATTTGACAGAGAATTTAGCGCAATAACTTGTACAGGATCGAAGCAACTACCGTCGTGTAGTGCAATAAATGATAACCCCGCTTTAGAGTCGCGGCGTGTTCTTACCCAACCCTTTACGGTTACCGATTCGCCAACGGCGTACTTACCTTTAAGTACGTCAACTACGGGCGCATGCGTCATGTTAATTTCTCCGTCTTACTAATTTTATGTTGTTGCTTACTATTGAGTCATTTTCAACAACACAGTGCATTAAACTGTGGATGAAAAAATGCACTAAAATTTGCTTTATAGTCAATGTTTTTGGATTGCCATGCCGATAACTTACTAGAATCTGTATTAGCTTTTCGCTTTTCAAATAGGCATTTCGCAATTCGCTTGGTGCCAAATATAAGCAAAATACAGATCGAAACATGACTTGGTGATGTAAAAATAACCAATGAAATACAATCCAATAGCACGCTAGTATACCCAACATAAAGCGGGATGCCAGAGAACAGAGTGACAAATGGGAAATAAAAATGATTCGAACACGCCAGTGTCTCAGCAAGCACAAGAACCGAGTGCTACGCAAAGTGACGTTGACCGTTCTAGCGATGCCGAAAATGAGAGAAGTTCTATGACTTACGAGCAACTTGCAGAGCGACGTTCAACGCCCCGTTCTAAAACGCCTTTTTATAAGGTGATGCTTGGGTTAAACATCGTTGGCTGGGTTGGCATGGTTGTCGTACTCATACTGTTTCACTATGCGCGCCCTGACTTTATCAGTGGCGTGCAGCAGTACTGGGGAATAAAAGGCGATATAAGTTGGTCTGAAAGTCATTTGTCGGCCATGACCATCATGCTGCAGGTATGTTTGATCGTGAGTTTGGTTAGCATAATTATGCGTGCCAGAAGAAATCGTCGTCAAAGCGATAGCTTTGGCATAAACCTATTCATTCTATTTGCTATTGCGGCGATAAGCCTAATCACACTGGCTACCACACTGGGCCTGTAAATAGAGAAAGCGCTCTACTTGCGGTGCACGTCAAAAACATAACTCAAGGGCAAAATGACAAAGCTTTGTGAGTAGCGCTTTCGACAAGCGGTGTTTATGTCACTTGACGGGTTTGCTATGAGCTTCCCATCAAGTGAGCGATGCATAATAAGCGTTATTATTTACAAGGCTTGCGGCAATAACTTAAATAAAAGCAGCTTGGATAAGCCAGTACGTATAGGCCGCGTAGGCCAGCACAAATGCTCCGCCTTCCAGACGGTTTAAACGTCCTTGACGCTTAATGCCAATACAGAAAATGAATAGGGCAATGGTTGATGCGAACATCACCATAACGTCGCGGTATAAAAACTCAGAACCTACAGTCATTGGCTGAATGGTGCCTGCAATGCCCACTACTGCCAAAGTGTTGAACATGTTAGATCCGATCACGTTACCAATGGCTAAATCGTGTTCGCCTTTCTTCACCGCCATTAGCGATGACGCAAGTTCTGGTAACGATGTACCAATTGCGATAACCGTCAACCCGATAATAGTATCGCTAACACCAAAGAAGGTGGCGACTTCTACCGCGCCCCATACCAGCATACGCGAGCTTGCAACTAGCAATAAAAGCCCTGCAATCAACCACATTACGTGGGTTTTTACTGTACCTTCGTTGCTATTAATCTCTTCATCGTATTCGTCGGCAAGGGCGTCTTTGTCGCCTTTCATGCCGTGATAAATACTCCAAGAAAGCAGAAGCACAAACAGTCCTAACAAAGAGAATGCGTCGTCTTTCGAGATATTTAAGTCCCACACCTGCCATGCGGCAAAGAAGGTGATGCCAAGTAAAACAGGCAGTTCTTTCTTAATGATTTCTGATTTAACCGCAATAGGACTAATGATTGCGGTAAGGCCAAGGATTAACAGAATATTGGCGATATTAGAGCCGTAAGCGTTACCGAGCGCTATTCCGGAGTTGCCCTGGATTGCAGCAAATATGGAAACAATAATCTCGGGGGCCGATGTACCAAACCCAATAATGAGCATACCGATGAGCAAGGGGGATACGCCAAAATGATTAGCTACCGATGCGGCTCCGCCTACAAACTTCCCTGCGCTCCAAAGCAAAACCGGTAATCCGATTAAAATAGCCAAGCTGGCTAATAACATACGTACTCCTTAAACCATTCGTATCTTGTTTGCTTACTTCAGTGTATAGGCAAACTCAATAAAAAAAAGTCGTTTCAATCTATTCAAATGCACATTAGTTTTTGTTGTCTTAACGATGAAAAAAAGCCGTACTGATAATGCTATGCAAATGATAAGTAAAGCGTAAACTCAGCGCTACTTTAATCGTGTTTGTAAATTGAACAAACACGCCCTTAATTGTAACTGACAACACACTATTTAGAAGCGAATTACATGCACAATACACTGATTGTTACTGATGATGTTACTCCTTTTTGTAACACAGCTTTAACCGTGCTGACTTTTCAAGATTATCTTGCTGAATTTCCAAAGTTGAACGAGCCCAAAACACGCGTTATCAATATTTGTGATACCACGCGTTACTTAAGCGAAGGATACTATTGTTCACTTTTGGCTCAGGCACGTAATCACTCTGTATTGCCTTCTGTAAATACCATTAACGATTTACGCATGGCGGAAGAGAAAAGTATCGATCGCATCGTCTTCTCTTTGTCGGTATCTCAAGACAATACGGAAATTACTGATGAGCCTATATTAGTACTTTTCGGCGAAGTGAAAGATCAGCGCTTTAAGCGTTTGGCGCGCCAAGCGTTTGAAAAATACCCGTACCCTGTTTTGGTGTTAAGCCCAACAGTTACCGATACGAAAGTGTCGCCTAAAGCCACGGGTAGAGTACAAATTGAAGGCTTTGCAAGCGTACAGGCAAAAGCGTTTAAGGACTTAAACGCCAAGCAACAAGCGCGTTTCATTGAGCAATTAGAAGCACATACCAAAATACAGTGGAAGGCTGGTAAAACGAGCAAACGTACTCGTTGGGATATGGCCATTTTGGTTAACCCAGAAGAGAGCACGCCGCCTAGTGACGAACGCGCCATTAAAAACTTTGTGAAAGCAGCTGAAAAAGTGGGCTTTCGCGCAGATGTGGTGAGTCGCCTGTCGCAAGAAGAATTGGGTCACTATGATGCATTGTTCATTCGTGAAACGACGGCGATTGACCATCATACCTACCGTTTAGCGCGTGCCGCAGAGCGAGAAGGCATTGTGGTCATGGACGATACGCAGTCAATTCTGCGCTGCTGTAACAAAGTGTACCTGCAGGATGCGTTTGCTTATCAAAAAGTGCCAGCGCCGAAAGCGACGTTTGTATCGAGCGCTACTGATGAAGTATGCGAAAAACTCATAGCTGACTTTGGTTTGCCGCTTGTTTTAAAACTGCCAGAAAGCTCGTTTTCCCGCGGCGTGCATAAAGCTGAAAATAAAGAAGCGTTAAAAACGCGCTTAGAACAAATGCTGGCTGAATCGGCACTTGTTTTGGTTCAGGAATATATATTCACTGAATTCGACTGGCGAATTGGTGTATTAGGTGGCAAACCTATTTACGCTTGCCAATACTTTATGGTGCGCAACCATTGGCAGATATACAACCATCAGGGAGACCGATTCTCTTCGGGTGGATTTGCCACAATGCCAACGTTTGAAGTGCCTAAGCCGGTGTTACAAGCTGCTATCAAGGCCGCTAAAGCGGTGGGTGACGGCTTGTATGGTGTAGACATCAAGCAAACCGGCAGTGCAGTTTATGTTATTGAAGTGAACGACAACCCAAGTATCGACTCGGGTGTTGAAGACAAATATTTAGGCAAAGAACTGTACGAATTAATTATGCAGGAATTTGCTGACAGGTTGGAGCAAAGAGGGCGATGATTACATCGGCTGAGCGAGTAATTGAAGTGAATAATGCAAGTCCACAGGAAAGCGCAAATCGTGCATATGGTCTAGCTGAGGGCGCATCTAATACTAAATCGACAAATGGTGCCGGTGTGCCTTCTACGCAGTCGAGTGTAGTGCTACGCGTTGCGACATTACACGATCTTGCTTCGCTTCAGCACATTGAGCAAACTTGTTTCACCACCGACAGGCTAAGTAAAAGTCGTTTCAAATTTTACATTGATGCACAGCACGCAGAGCTTATTGTGGCCGAGCGTGAGCCGTCGACTTCAAGTTCTAACCTCGACAAAAATAAGCCGAGTGTAAATAGCATTGTTGGCTATGGACTGTTGCTGCTGCGTCGTGGAACGCAGCTCACTCGACTTTATTCTATTGCAGTTTTGCCTGAAGCGAGGGGGCTTGGCGTTGCTGAAAAGCTCATAAATAGCTTGGGGGAGCGGGCGCTTTTGCGGGGAAAGCGATTTATGCGCCTGGAAGTGGCAGTAGGTAATGCTGGCGCCATTGCTCTGTATAAAAAGTTAGGGTTTACTCAGTTTGGTATGTATACCGATTACTACGACGATCACACTGACGCATTACGTATGCAAAAAGTGTTGGTGCCGAGTAAGTCAGTTAAGCCAGAGGTTTATCCGTGGTACCAACAGACGACTGATTTTACCTGCGGTCCGTCAGCATTAATGATGGCAATGTGTGCATTGAACAATCGCTATGAGATGACCCAAGAAAAAGAACTATCGTTGTGGCGTACTGCTACCACGATATTTATGATGTCAGGTCATGGCGGTTGCCACCCGGTGGGATTAGCGCTCGCCGCGGTAAACGAAGGTTATGCAGCGAAAGTGGTCATCAATCAGGATGTCCCGCTTTTTGTTGATGGCGTTAGAGATACTAACAAGAAAGCGATAGTCGAAAATGTTGAGTCGCAGTTTATGGCAGAGGCACGTAGAAAAGGCATTTCTGTTGAAATCTCTGACTGGCGAGTTGATGTTATCGACCAAACCCTTAAAGCTGGCGGGGCAGTATTGTGCTTAATCAGCACATACGCGTTCGATAAGAAAAAGGTTCCCCATTGGGTTGCGGTGACTAGCTGCGATTCTCATTGCTATTATCTGCACGATCCAGATGCGAGTGAGGGGCAGCCTGTCGAGTATCAACACATTCCGGTTGCCCGCGAAGACTTTCTAAGGCTTGCCAGCTATGGCACGCGTAAAGTAAGAACATTGGTACTCCTTAAAAAGAAAAAGTAACACGAATTTTTGCTTAGGCCTGAGGCACGGAGAATGCTTGAGGCCTCATACCATTAGTCCGCAAAGATAAATACCCACTCAGCGAAACTTAAAATAGCCATAACCGTGGCGTGTCATCGCAGGTATTAGTGATGAACTCGTGTAACGTTAACCTTTTTATTTAGCGTTTTAAGTTGTTTTACTAATTGAGAAAGCTCTTTCACCGAACCTGAATAATCAATGTGCTTATTCATTTCCTGGCCTTTCACAGCACTTCTATA
The DNA here is from genome assembly GCF_014349115.1 of Alteromonas sp. BZK5. NCBI lineage: Bacteria > Pseudomonadati > Pseudomonadota > Gammaproteobacteria > Alteromonadales > Alteromonadaceae > Alteromonas > Alteromonas sp. BZK5. The sequence continues at coordinate 177,174 of NZ_JACSOE010000001.1, forward strand.
AAGCGCCTCAGTTTCAAAACACGCTGTTTGCTCATTTAACGTGTTCCATTCCGCTTTTAGGTCGCTTGGAATACAGTGACGTTTTGCAATAATTTTGTCTTTTATTTGCAACACTTTCCCGATTAATAATTGTGCATCTGTTGGCATAATAATATCTCCTGTATAGCTTTTTGTGTTTAACTTGCTGTTTATCAAAGGTATTGAATGTTTACTTTGATAGGCGTAGTGTAAATTCAGCAACATCTCAACACACACTCATAATAAGTGTTGCAGCAAAGATGCCAACTCTTACTAGATGATGACTTAGAGCACGCCAAATGTGCCTAATGCGGATCGCAACTGTTGAGGCTCACTAAAGCGAGAAAAAGAGAGCGAGAAAAGAGAACGTCGAAAAGAGAGAGGAAAAGCTAAAACGAAAAATAGCGAAGCCGGCTGACGGATAGAGAAAAAGCCCGCGCTATCTTAGTGCATGCCTTGCATGACGCCCTGAAATCTCAGGCCACGAAATATCAGAGCATGCAGCTTATTAAGATTTAATGTGTTGTTTAGTGGAACTGGTAGAAGTGGCTTTTTAAAAGGCCAATAAAACTCGCATTAATAAGATAGACCCATGTGCTATTTATAAGCGTAGCGCTTGGGTTTATTTTTGATTTTCTTAACCTGACAATAGCAGAAGTGTGGCGTCCAAATTAACAGATTAAGTAAGATAGCGGTAACAAGGCTGAACACAATTGACGAAGGCGTTAGTGGGACAGAGGGGCTGAAATTATCTAACACGCGCTTCAGCGTACCATATTGAGAAGGCGAGGCCATAAACACAAGCTTTTCGAAGTAATGACCGTGCTCTAGCTTCCTCATGCCTTGCTCTAAAGTGGTGATCTGTGCGAAGCGTGTAGCTTTCATCGAGGCATTCTCTCGCACAACTGGCTCACTGTTTTTCTGTAAGCTTTCAAGCATGGCTTCAACCGAAGAAAAACCATGCTGCTTGGCGAGCGCTGACGAACTAGAAACTTCATCTCTCAGTGCATCATAATAACCATTGAGGTATTGACGATAATGATCCGCCAAGATGGGGACTTGAAGTGTAATGATAAACAAGACAGCAAATACAACTTTATCTAAAACACGTACTATCATTCAAATCTCGCTATAAACACTCTGCATTAATGATCTAATTAGTGACCCGCTTTAACGTTGAATGATCACTCTATAACAAAACTAACATCAACCCTCGGGCCATCTGACGTCAACTGGTCGTTCAAAACTCATATTTCACCCAAGAAGGAGATAGTTAGCGTAACAATCTCACACACTATTTCAAGGCGGTGTAAATCGCATGGGTCAGCTTACTTAACTGCTCGGAAGATATAATGTAAGGAGGCATAATGTATACCAATTTCCCGAATGGCCGTATCCACACGCCATGTTTCACAAAATGGCGTTGAATTTCGGCAACATTGACGGGGTTTACCGTCTCGACTACCCCTATAGCACCTAACACCCTTACGTCAGCGACTCGCGGCAAGTCTGCACATTTTGCCAATTCGGTTTGTAATTGTTTCTCAATGACAGGAACTTGTTGCTGCCAATGATTTTCGTTAATTAGCGACAGACTGGCATTGGCCACCGCGCAGGCTAACGGGTTGCCCATGTATGTGGGACCGTGCATAAATACGCCAGGCTCCCCTTGGCAAACCCCTAAAGCCACGTCTTCGGTACACAAGGTCGCGGCCAGTGTCATATAACCACCCGTAATCGCTTTACCCAAACACATGATGTCAGGCGAAATACCTGCATGCTCACAAGCGAAGAGCTTACCTGTACGGCCGAAGCCAGTAGCAATTTCATCGCAAATTAAAAGTACGTCGTAGGTATCGCAAAGTTGTCGGCAGCGCTTTAGGTATTCGGGGTGATAAATACGCATGCCGCCTGCGCCTTGAACAACTGGCTCTAGGATAAGAGCGGCCATGGTGTGGTGATGTTTTTCAAAAATCTCTTCAAGCGGAAGAATGTCATCTTCGCTAAACGTTTGCCCAAATCGAGTTTGAGGGGCGGGCGCAAAAATCTGCTTGCTCAGTACGCCCTCAAATAAACTATGCATGCCGTTAACGGGATCGCACACGCTCATTGCGGCAAAGGTGTCGCCATGGTAGCCATTGCGCGGCGCGACAATGCGAGACTTCTCTGAGCGCCCTTGACACGCCCAGTATTGAATCGCCATCTTTATCGCTACTTCAACAGACACTGAGCCAGAGTCTGCTAAAAATACACGCTCTAAACCTGCCGGCACCATGTTAAGTAACGATTTACACAAATCTACCGCCGGTTGGTGGGTAATACCGCCAAACATAACGTGAGAAAATGCGTCAATTTGCTTGTGCGCAGCATCGTTGAGTACAGGATGGTTGTAGCCGTGAATAGCTGCCCACCAGCTAGACATGCCATCTACTAGCACTTCACTTGTGGCCAAGGTAAGTTCAGCGCCTTTTGCACCAACTACTTCATAGCAGGGAAGGGGATTAACCGCCGAGGTATAGGGGTGCCAAATGTGTTGTTTATCAAATTCTATATTGTTCACAAAATAACCATTGGTAAAGGTTTTAAATTGGTCAGAGTTGACAACTCGATATTGGGCCATAGACTAAGCCAGCGATAATAATTAGTAAAGGACAGTCAATGACGCTGGCTAGTGCGCCTTCTGCGCAAACGACAACTATTCGAAACGATTGGACCAAAGCTGAAGTCGAAGCTTTGTTTGCCATGCCATTTAACGATTTACTGTTTAATGCCCAAGCAGTGCATAGACAGCATTTTAATCCGAATGAAGTGCAGGTCAGCACGCTTTTGTCGATTAAAACCGGTGCTTGCCCTGAAGACTGTAAGTACTGCCCGCAAAGTGCTCGGTATGATACGGGCCTTGAAAAAGAACGATTACTGGAAATTGAAAAAGTCATCCAGCGTGCGAAAGAAGCAAAGCAAGTGGGCTCAACCCGTTTTTGTATGGGGGCTGCTTGGCGAAATCCACGCGACAGAGACATGCCTTACATTTTAAAAATGGTTGAAGAGGTGAAAAGCTTAGGCTTAGAAACCTGCATGACGCTAGGTATGTTGACCCGCGATCAAGCTGTGGCCTTAAAGCAAGCGGGCCTTGATTATTATAATCACAACCTTGATACCTCTCCGGAATACTACGGCGATATTATCACGACCCGTACTTACCAAGACCGATTGAATACGTTAGAGAACGTGCGTGCTGCAGGCATGAACGTTTGCTCTGGGGGAATTGTTGGCATGGGAGAAACGGTGAGCGATCGCGCTAGTATGTTAGTGCAATTAGCCAACCTTCCTGAGCAGCCTCAAAGTGTACCTATTAACATGTTGGTTAAAGTAAAAGGTACGCCACTCGATAGTGTAGAAGACTTGGACTATTTTGAGTTTATCCGCACTATTGCCGTTGCTCGTATTATGATGCCTAAGTCACATGTGCGCTTGTCGGCAGGCCGCGAAGCAATGAACGAACAAATGCAGGCGCTTTGTTTTATGGCAGGCGCGAATTCTATTTTCTATGGCTGCAAGCTGTTAACCACGTCAAATCCAGATACCCATGAAGATGTAATGCTGTTCAAAAAGCTTGGTATTAATACTGAGCGTACAAGGGATTACTCAGACGAAGCACATCAACAAGTGTTAGAAGAAGAAATTGCCCAGCAACAAGAACAAGCCGACGACAGGAACGACTTGTTTATTGATGCAACCAAGCCTAAGGTAGCGCCAAAGAAACAGCATTTAACGGAGGCGTAATGGCCTTTCACTGGTTAGACGATTCGCTGAGCGCGCGTACCGAGCAAGGCTTGCTGCGCCAGCGCCACTGCCAACAATACGAAAAAGACAGCATTATTTGTATTAACGGTGAGCACTACCTTAATTTTTCAAGCAATGACTACCTAGGCATGCGCCAGCATGAGGGTGTATTGCAAAGTTGGGTTGAGGGGCTAGCGCAATTTGGTGGTGGCAGTGGTGCATCGCCATTGGTAACTGGGCACACGCAGGCTCATTTGGCGCTAGAGGCCTACATTGCCGATGGTTTAAACCGAGAAGCTGCGCTGTTGTTTAACTCTGGCTTTGCGGCCAATCAGGCACTGTGCATGGCACTTTTTCCTTATATGTCTCACCCTAATAAAAGCGCGAGCGCGGGTCATATTATTGCCGACAAGCTCATGCACGCTTCGTTTTTAGAGGGGGCACAGTGTGTATCTGACAGCGCTAAGCTTCGCCGTTTCAAGCATAACGATCTAAGTCATTTAGAGAGCCTGCTATCAAACGTTTGTCACAGCCAGTTATCCGATGCGGTTGGTAATTCTTATGCAAACCAGCAAGACATTCTGATTGCCAGTGAAGGTGTGTTTAGTATGGACGGTGACGTAGCGCCTTGCGAAGGTATCGCTGAACTGGCCGCTAAATATAATGCATGGTTCATGTTAGACGATGCACACGGTATGGGTGTATTGGGTGAAAACGGCTTCGGCACAGCAGAAGCACTAAACTTAAGCCAGCAACAAGCGCCTATTGTTATGGGAACATTTGGCAAAGCAGTGGGCACGGCCGGTGCCTTTATTGCAGGAAGCCAAACCCTAATTGATTATCTGGTGAATTTTTCTAAACACTATGTGTATTCCACTGCCATGCCGCCAGCACAAGCGGTGGCGACCTTGTACTCTCTCACACATATCGCCAGTGACACTGCCCGCCGCGAAACGCTACAAACCAATATCTCCTATTTCAAAGAGTCGTTTCAAAAACGTTTTGGACAGACACTTAATACAAGCGCGAAAGGCGATGCGTCAATTGAAATCACCTTGGGGCAATCACAAAGTGCGATTCAGCCTATTATCGTTGGTAGCCCAGAACGTGCAATTGCACTAAGTGACGGGCTAAAACAGCGCGGCATTTGGGCAACGGCTATCAGGCAGCCTACTGTACCGAAAAACCAAGACAGGCTGCGTATTACGCTTACGTCAAATCATACATCACAGGATATTGACGTATTGCTTGATGCGCTACAACTTTCACTTAATAACTTTCTGTTAAGTGAGACTTCAGTAGAAAAAGAATCAGACAGCGCTGTGAATACTCCTGACTCTGTAAGTAAAAAAGAGATGTAACCATGTCACTAAGTCCCGCTATAAAAGCTGCTATGTCGGCAGAATCGAGAAGTCTCTTCGACGGTAAGCTGTCGTGCGACGCGGTACAGGCGGCTTTTAAGGCAAACGGGGCTTTTTCGTCCGAGACATCTTTTGAATCTGAGAGAGCGACTAACGCTAAAGGGACTCTCACAGTTAAAACTGCTTACCCTTCTGATTGCTCCTCCAAAGCTGCGGCACATTTGAATGCTGAGGAAAACGCTAAGACTGAGAGCTATATTACAGCTGAAGGCGATGTTAAAGCTGAGGGCTCTATAACAGCTGAAGGCTCTATAACAACTAAAGGCGCTGCAAAAGCTGAACGCGATGATACTGCTTCAGCAATTAACGAGCAGGACGTGGCGCATCGCTTTTCAAAAGCGGCTGTGCAGTACAACAGTATTGCGGGTGTTCAGCGCATTATTGCCAAGCAGGCATTAGCGAACTTACCGATAGACCTACAGGGTACGGCTCTTGATATCGGCTGTGGTACTGGCATTCATACCCAAACCCTTGCAAATAAAGGTGCAGCTGCAACTGGCGTAGACATTGCCGAGGGTATGTTGGCGCAGGCCAGAAAAATGTACTCTGACCCCATTTTCGTAGAAGGTAGTGCTGTTGATTTGCCTTTCTGTGATAGCCAATTTTCAACCGTATTTTCATCTATGGCGCTTCAGTGGGTTAGCGATACTGGGCTTGTTGCTAACGAGATAGCGCGAGTGCTTGAAAAGAGTGGTATTGCCGAGCTGGCGATTATGGTGGCGGGTTCATTTAATGAACTTAAAACGGCGCGCAAAGTAGCGCAGCTTCCGCAAGCCGAAACCTATATGCCAACAACCGCACAATGGGTAAATGGCTTTAAGCAGTCGGGCCTTTCTTTGCAACGGCTGATTACTAAGGACTATGTCGATACTCACTGCGATATTATGTCGCTACTGCGCTCTGTGAAGGGGGTTGGCGCAGGTGAAACCGGCCAAAGACAACCGCCGCTCACCCGTCGAGATCTTAAAAAATTAGCCATGGCTTACAGTAATATGAGCAGTGTAGAAAGTAAGTTACCGCTTACCTACCGCGTAAGTCATTTTAGATTGGAAAAACGATGAAGCAGTATTTCATTACCGGTACCGACACCGAAGTAGGTAAAACCTATGTTACCTGCCAACTACTACAAGCTGCGCAAAAAGCCTCGTTAAGCGCCATCGGCTACAAGCCTATTGCAGCCGGATGCGAACAGATAAACGGCGAGTGGGTTAACGAAGATGCGCTAAATATTCAGCAAGCGTGCTCCAAAATACGCGCAAATAAAGCCATTAAAATTACAGACAATAACGAGCTAAAAAGCGCAAATGAAAAAAACGAAGAAAGTGGACAGACACTTCCTTTGCATCAAATAAACCCAATTGCACTAAAGCCGGCTATTGCACCACATATTGCTGCCCTTGAAGAAGGTGTTGCGTTAACGTTTGACGAGATTGCAAAAGGGCTTGACGAACTGCACGCCTATCAACCAGATCTTTTGTTAATGGAAGGTGCAGGTGGGTGGCGTTTACCGCTAACGGTAGGTGATGAGTATACGCCCACTTACTATCTTTCTGATGTCGTGAAAACACTCAAAATGGATGTGATTTTAGTTGTAGGCATGCGACTAGGTTGCTTGAATCATGCGCTATTAACCGCAGAAGCAATTCGCGCCGATGGACTTACCATTAAAGGATGGGTTGCGAACGACATCACGGGTAACATGACGCGATACCAAGAAAATCTGCACTCTCTTAAAGCCATGTTACCCGAACCGCTACTGGCAGAAATTCCTTACCAGGTAGTGCCCAACGATGAGGCGTTATTCGCCGCTATCAAGCAAATAAGTTAAATCATCACCTGAATGAATTGGCGTTTTTTCTTCACCTAGAAAGATAAAGCCGTCTTTTTCACCCACTAGGGTAAGTTGATTATGAGTAAGGCGCAGCGCTGTGCCTTCGCGAATAGCAACTACTGGCGTGGTTGGATTAAGCGTGGTGAACTCTGCCAGACGTTGGTCGCGGGTTTCGCCATTGTGGCCCGGCGGCTGATAATCGGTGTAGTGCGGGTTTAACTGAAACGGCACGATATCTAGTGCATCAAAGCTAGGCGGCTCGATAATGGGCATGTCGTTAGTGGTTCTAATTGATTGACCACAAATATTCGAACCCGCACTCCAGCCAATATAAGGCGTACAATCGGCGATGGCGTGCTTTATTGGCACAATAAGCGCGTTTGCATAAAGGGTAGAAAGCAAGTGAAAGGTGTTTCCACCGCCTACAACAATGGCTTGGCCGTTTTTCTTTGCGTTATTTACAGCGGCAACCGGATCTTCAACGGTATGTAGGCCCGTAACCTTGCACTCTGGCAGGGCGGTTGCAACGGCGTCTACATAGCTATCGTACGTTTGAGTGACGGCGGCATAAGGAACAAATAGAAGGTCGCGAATTTCGCCTAAGTGTGCAAAAATAAGCGCTCTAGCGTGCTCTAAGTAAGCCTCGTCGCCTTGACGTGAGCTACTTAGCATAAGTACATGTGCGGTCATACTAACTCCACAATTTTTCTGACGGCGTATCATACGTGAAACTAGGCATAAAGTTTAGTCGCGCTCCGTCACTGCGTTGAAATAGGATTTTGAATGAAACAATCTACATCGGTGTTGTTCGTGTGTTTGGGTAATATTTGTCGTTCTCCAACCGCAGAAGCCGTGTTCAAACAAAAGGCTGCACAAGCCGGATTAAATATTGAAATTGACTCAGCGGGAACCCACGGCTATCACATTGGTAACCCGCCCGATAAGCGTTCGCAAGCCGCAGGCGTAGAACGAGGCTACAGTTTCAAAGGGCTAAAATGCCGACGTGTGGATGAAAGCGACTTTGAGCGATTTGATTTCATTCTTGCCATGGATAACAGCAACCTTGCTAATTTGCACGGTATGTCGCCTAGCCAGTACCACGATAAAATTAAGCTCTTTCTTGATTTTGCAAATGCAGACGATAAAGAAGTACCTGATCCATATTATGGCGGCAAGCGCGGCTTTGAGCTGGTGTTGGATCTTATCGAAGAAGCGTCGGACGGTTTGATTGCGCATATTAAACAAACCCAACAACAATAAACGCAAGTCACATTCATAAACCATCTCGAAAGCCCACGTTGAGAACCCGTATTGACAATGACAGGAACTAAACGCACCGCCGTCACTTTGGTTGTAATAACAGTACTTTTGTCACTCGTCATAGGTGTGGTAGGGATTGTTGGCGTGACAGGGCTGTCTGATACGGCGGCTGAACTAAAACAGCATATTATTGTTCAGCTTCAAATACCGCTTATTCTTACTGCGTGTTTAGTAGGAGCGGCACTGTCTACAAGTGGCGCTACCTTGCAAGTAGTACTGCGAAATCCTTTGGCAGATCCGGGAATTATTGGCATTACGAGTGGCGCAAGCTTGGTTGCTGCGCTTTTGCTACTGCTAACCCCACAATGGGCTACAGCGTACCTACACTATTTGCTGCCTTTGGGTTGTTTTATCGGTGCGTTGTTATCTACGTTTATCATTTATCGCCTAGCCAGAAAACTGCTGGGCTCCTCTACGGCTGTTATCCTTGCTGGTATTGCCATCTCTACCCTTAGCGGCGCTATTATCGCTTGGCTTTACATGTTCAGCGACGCTAATGCCCTTCGCAATCTTACTTTCTGGTTAATGGGCAGCTTGTACCAAACTAACTGGTTAATTTTGTCAGTAGGCGGCCCGTTAATCGCTTTTGCTGTCGCATTACAGCTTTATTTCGCCGGCGATTTAAACAAGCTCTATGCTGGTGAACTTGCAGCAAAAAGCAGTGGTGTGGATGTGGAGAAACTCACTGAGCGCGCACTCATTGTCTGCGCTATTGCTGTAGGCACTGCGGTGTCTATGGCAGGCTCTATTGCTTTTGTTGGCTTATTAGTACCGCATATCTTACGTTTGATCATCGGGCATAATAATCGCTATTTGTTGCCGTTAAGTGCATTAAGTGGTGCAAGTCTGCTGATGCTGGTTGCGTTAAGCTCTGAAATGACCCGTGCCATTACGCTTCCGGTGTCTATGGTAACAGCTACGTTAGGCGGTCCATTATTAATTTGGGCATTAGCTAAAGGTCAAATAAAAGGGTAGTGAAGGGGGAAATGAAATGACGACAAACAATAGTACTACCCACCAACGCCAAGTTTCGACCAGCGATGTAAAAATAAATACAAGTGACCATGCCGCACTTGGTGTTAACACAAAGCAAAACACCAGCAGCAAAAATGGTGTAGGAGAAAGCCCAAGCGAAGCGGATAGCAATAGCCCAGCGAATAGCCATAACCTAGCAGGTAGTCGTACCGTTTTAAGCTTACAGAATGTAAAAGTAGCATCGCGACTTTCGGTGGAAGGTTTACGTGCAAAAAAAGGCGAGTGCGTTCACATTATAGGGCCAAATGGGGCAGGGAAATCAACGCTGTTGCTTACCCTTGCGGGCCTTATTGACGCTGATGAGGGCACCGTCATGCTGCTAGGTAAACCAATGAACGATTGGTCGCTGGCAACACTTGCGAGTGTGCGCACCTTATTAGCGCAACAAAGCGAAAGTGGTTTTCACTTGTCGGTAAAAGAGTACCTAAGCTTTTATGCATCAGCACAGCAAGATGTGCTAATTCCTCCGGTTTTAGAGAAAGCCCTTGAAGTGTCGCGTTTCTTAAACAAAATTCTCACTCAGCTTTCTGGCGGTGAGCGTCAGCGAGTAGAAATTTGTCGTTCGCTTTTGCAAATTTGGCCGCAACTAGAGCGTGGAGAGGGTATAGCGTTTTTAGACGAGCCCCTACAAGGGCTTGATATAAGGCATCAATATGCACTGGCTAGTTTGGTAAAATTCCTTTGCGATAAAGGGAATACCCTACTTATGACGTCTCACGATATCGCGCTTAGTGCCAACTATTGCGATAGTTTATGGCTTATGCAAAAAGGTCGCATGGTGGCGTTCGGCAAGCCACAAGAGGTGGCCACGCAAACAAACTTAGAAAGTGTGTTTGAATGCCATTTTGCTATAAGCAAGCACGATAACTTTCTAGAAATTCAAGTTTGCGCACCTATTTCCCTAGAATAAATGTGGTAAAGTGCCTCCAGCATTTTTTTAGATTCACATTTTCACATTAGGCTGATTATAAAAAAGCGCTACGGATACATCTTAAAGCGCGTTACAGTCTTTTTTATTCGAAGCGTAGAGCTTCAATATTTTTTTTCAGTAAAACGTTTGCCCTACGTTTTTTATTCAGGAGAACACCGTTGAGTAATTGGCAAGTTGACAGTTGGAGAAGTAAACCTATTCTTCAGCAACCAGAGTACGACGACAAAGTACGTTTAAAAGAAGTAGAGCAAACATTGAGTTCTTATCCGCCACTGGTATTCGCTGCTGAAGCCCGTGAACTTAGACGTCAGTTAGGTGAAGTGAGCTTGGGTAAAGGCTTTCTTTTGCAAGGTGGCGACTGTGCGGAGTCGTTTGATGAATTTAACGCACCTAAAATTCGCGATACCTTTAAAGTTATTCTTCAAATGGCAATTGTGCTTACCTTTGCTGGTCGTTGCCCGGTAACCAAGGTTGCCCGTATGGCAGGCCAGTACGCCAAGCCGCGTTCATCAGATTTCGAAACTCGCGATGGCGTGACCTTGCCAAGCTATCGCGGCGATATCATCAATAACTTTGAATTCACCGAAGCGGCGCGCCGACCAGACCCTGATCGTTTGTTGGAAGCCTACCATCGCAGTGCGTCAACGTTGAATCTACTTCGCGCGTTCGCGCAAGGCGGTTTGGCCGACCTTCATGAAGTCAACCGCTGGAACATGGCGTTTGTTGAAAACAACCCGCTTAAAGAGCGTTATTCTGATATGGCCAACCGTATTCAAGACACCCTTGAGTTTATGGATGTTATTGGCATTAATGCACAAACCAGTTCTACACTGCATGAGACTTCGCTGTTTACTTCGCATGAAGCATTGCTGTTGAACTACGAACAGGCGCTAACGCGTATCGACACCCTTACCGGTAAGCCTTACGACTGTTCGGCTCACATGGTATGGATTGGCGAGCGTACCCGTCAACTAGACCACGCACACGTTGAGTTTTTCCGTGGCATTCACAACCCAATTGGTGTGAAAGTAGGGCCAAGTATGCAGGAAGACGAGCTTATTCGTTTAATTGATGCACTTAACCCGCTAAACGACCCAGGACGCCTGACCCTGATTACACGCATGGGTGCCGATAACCTGGCAAATAACTTGCCGCGCTTATTACGTAAAGTGAAAGCTGAGGGCAGACACGTTGTATGGAGTTCTGACCCAATGCACGGCAACACGTTCTCGGCATCTAGCGGCTATAAAACCCGTAACTTCGATGCAATTTTGAAAGAAATTAAGCAGTTCTTCCAAGCTCACGAAGCAGAAGGTACTCACGCAGGTGGTATTCACCTTGAAATGACCGGTCAGCACGTAACGGAGTGTACTGGCGGTGCTTATGAAATTAGCGATGAAGACTTAGCGCAAGCCTACAAAACGCAATGCGACCCGCGCTTAAATGCAGACCAAGTACTTGAAATGGCATTCTTGGTGGCTGATCATTTGCGTAATGCGTAATGCGTAATGCGTAATGCGTAATGCGTAATGCGTAATGCGTAATGCGTAATGCGAAATGCTTAAAGTGACCAACATCGCATTGGCAATTTGAAGAAACGGCATCATTGGGATGCCGTTTTTTTTACCTAAATTTTACGCGTATATTTGAGGTTAGGTTGATATGCTCATTGTGTTGAAGTAAACACGATTGACCTATGACCCAATTTAAACACGGTTTCTATACACTCTTTATTATGGCTGTGGCTATTTTAGGGTGTTTAGCACTTAGCAACTGGTTACTGCCGCTTGGCGGTATTTTGCTCATTCTACAGCTTGCGTGTGCCATTGTGGCGTTAACGACCTCAAGGTTTTACGGCTTGCTTGCAGGGGTAGCCGGAGCACTGAGCTTTAATTATTTTTTCACCGAGCCTTTGTACTCATTTCAAATTGCAGAAGTTGAAGACAGCATAAATTTTGTCGTTTTCATCATTGTAGCCATCCTCATTAGCGAGCTTGCTGTCTACGTCAATTCTCAACAACATGCACTACAGGTTGTTAAAACACAATCTAGTGTCCTGCGATCTGTGTCCCACGATTTGCGTACGCCGCTCTCTACCATTATCGGTTCTGTTGAAACCTATATGACATATCAAGACAAGCTTGATGACATTGAGAGACAGGCACTGTTAAAAGGGGTTCACGATGAAGGTAAACGCCTTTATGTTTACGTTGAGAACCTGCTTCAAGCCACACGAATTGAGCATAACGCGTTAGCGCTAAATTTAACCCATGTAAACCTGACTGCCTTTATAGCTAACCTTGAAAGTCGTATTAACAGTGGACGACTAAAAGTGATCAACAACAGTGACAGTCGCGATATAACTGTGTCTGAATCACTGTTTGAACAAGCTTTATTTAACGTAATTGATAATGCCCTTAAATTCAGCGATGACAGTGTATTGCTGATGGTTAGCCACTCTGATGGAGAGTTTAAGTTTCAAATAGCCGATAAAGGCGAAGGGATCAGCGATGAACAGCTACAAGCGCCAATACAGCTTTTTCAAACCAGTCGTCGCAGCGATAGTGGAAAAGGCGGCATTGGCTTAGGGCTAAGCGTAGCAGCAGGCATAGTTCACGCCCATGGCGGTGCTATCAAGCTGTCGAATACCACACCAGGCCTTCTCGTCAGTATTACAATTCCAAAAAGGGATTAGCGCAATGAGCCACACCATTCTACTTGTTGAAGATGATGCGAATATTCGTCAGATGCTGAGCATTGCGCTAGGTGCAGAAGGCTACCTTTGTGTTGAAGCTGCTTCGGTTCGAGAAGCTTTGTCATTGTTTAATCAGCACCGTCCTGACCTTGTCATACTCGATTTAGGGTTACCTGATGGTGAGGGCAGTGAAGTACTTAAACGTATTAGAGAATCCAGTCGCCTGCCAGTGCTCGTGTTGTCTGCAAGAGATCAGGAGTTAGACAAAGTCGACCTGTTGTCCCGGGGGGCCAATGACTATGTTAGCAAGCCTTTTGGGATCAGGGAGCTTGTCACCCGGGTGAAAGTACTGCTTAGAGACTTCAATCCTGTGGTTGAGCCCACAACGCCCACACGACAGATTGGCAAGATAGCATTGGATATTACCGAGCGACGGCTGCTCGTTGAAGGCGAAGTTATCGCGCTCGCCCCAAAAGAAGTTCAGCTTCTTGACGAGCTTACAAAACAGCCTGGGGCATTTATTAGTCAGCAAGAATTGTTAAGAAGAATATGGGGTCTGCATCACAGTGAAGATACCCACTACATCCGCGTTCTTGTAAGACAGCTAAGAAAGAAGATAGATCCGTTCGAGAAAGATTTAATAGAGACAATGCCTAAACAAGGCTACCGAATAGCGGTTGATAAACCGGAGGCTAATTAATGTCGCATTTTAGTGTAATTGGACTTGGCAAGTTTGGCTTAACGGCCAGTTTAGAGTTAATTCATATGGGGCACACGGTTACAGGAATTGACCAAAGTGAAAAGCTGGTTGAACAGTATGCAGGTGAGTTTACACAGTGCGTTGTGTGTGATGCCAGTGATGAGCGTGCACTCAAGGAATTAAACTTGTGTCAGAGCGAAGCCGTGCTTGTTGCTATTGGCGAGGATATGCAAGCTAGCTTACTGTGTACGTTGGCACTAAAAAACTTGGGCGTAGCCAATATTTGGGTGAAAGCTAATAGCTCTGCTCACCACGCTATTTTATCCAAGCTGGGTGTGTCGAAAATTATTCATCCTGAAGAAGAGATGGGAGCAAGGGTGGCGCAAGCGCTTAACTACCCAATGGTGAATGACTACTTGGGTATAGGGCACGGCGTTTATATCGTTGATGTCATTTTGTCTGATCACTTTTCTTCACAGCGCTTAAAAGACGTGCTGTCCGTCGGTAAGGGGCAAGTCTCTTGTTTGTTAGTTAAGCGAGGTCACCAGCTACATCATAATCCATCATTAGACTTTGAAGTTACTTCGAAAGATACCGTTATTCTCTGCGGCCATAGAGAGAACCTTGTTAAAATAGCGCCTAGGCTAGCACAATGAACAGATGGGATCCTGGCTACAGACCGATAGAGCGCTCGCCTAAAGGTATCAACAAAATTCAGGTAGGGCCGCCTCTTATTCTCTCTCTAAGCTTTGTGGCGGTGATTTTCTTAGGCACCGTTATCCTAAAATTACCAATGATGACTCATGAGCCCATCTCGTGGATCCAAAGCCTATTTACTTCCACATCGGCGGTGACAGTAACGGGGCTTGTGGTTGTCGATACCGGATCTGTTTTTACAACTGCTGGACAAGCGGTGATTGCGGTTTTAATTCAGCTGGGGGGCTTAGGGTTGATGACGTTTGCCATCGTCACGCTCATTGCCTTAGGAAGTAAAATAAGTTTCTTGCAGCAATCGGCAGTGAAGGAGGCGTTTAATCAAACAGATTTATCAACACTTGTATCTACAGCAAAGTCGGTACTGATTTTTGCCTTCTTCGTTGAGTTAGTGGGTTTTTGTATTCTGTCGGCCTACTGGATGCAGGAAAAAGGAGTAAGTGAAGCGTTATTTCACGCGTTTTTTTACACCATCTCTGCGTTCAACAACGCAGGATTTGCACTTAGTGGGGATAGTCTTTCCGCCTATGTGGGAGACCCGATTATCAACATCACTATTTCTGCATTATTTATTATTGGTGGTCTCGGGTTTTCCGTTTGGATAGAGCTTCATAAAAAGCGCAGATGGCAACGTATCTCTGTGTATGCCAAGACAATGATATTGGGTACGCTAATTGTCAATGTAACCGCCTTTTTGCTTATCTTTGTTATTGAAAGTGATAATCCTGCAACCTTGGCGAACCTCGATACTCAAAGCGCATTATGGGCATCTTGGTTTCAAGCCGTTACTCCAAGAACAGCCGGCTTTAATACGCTGGATATAGCGTCGTTAGAAGATCCAACGACAGCATTAATGTTGTTGTTAATGTTTATCGGCGGGGGCTCAATGAGTACCGCAAGCGGTATAAAACTGATGACTTTCATCGTTTTGATCATTGCCGCATACAACTATATTCAGCGGGGAGCTGCACCACGACTCTTTGGCAGAACAATTTCAAATGACACTATCAGCAAAGCGCTAGCGCTTACGATGATTTCCATAGGTATTACGTGGATAGCTATTTTTCTTTTATTAATGTCAGAAAAAGCTGACTTTTTGGATATCGTGTTCGAAGCGGTTTCTGCTCTTGGGACCGTGGGTCTTTCCAGAGGGCTAACTGGCGAGCTGTCAAACAGTGGTGAGTGGATCATTATCTTACTGATGTACGCGGGTAGATTAGGGCCTTTGACATTGGCTTATTTTATTGCCAGCCCTCGAATAAGCCGCATTAAATACCCAGAAGCTAAACTAGCAATTGGTTAACCTGCAAAAATAGCGGCTCGTTCATCTTCACTTAAAATACCGACGAAGATGGTTTCTCTTCTTAAGTTGGCTGTGCGCTCGTCGTCAGCCAAAAGAAGCGCCTTAAATACGTCTGGTTGATGGCGAGCCTCAATTATTCCTTTCCAAAGAAGGTAGCTTCCATAGCGCATCATTTTGTTGTGATAACGGGTTTCTAATGTTTTTTCGACTTCTTCAAATAGTTCTGGTTGCAACATCAGTTTGTCGGCAATGGCATTATGTATTTTTTTGATACGTTCGTTTACGTCACTTCGACGTTGCTTTCTGGGTCTTGCTAACATAAATCTTAGTGTGGTTAGAGTTTACTCATTTTGCCATTAGGGGACGCTGAGTCCCCGTGTGATTGCTAGTCGTCATTTAATAGCGGTTCTACAACAGACTCTAAGCCGTTTAGCTTAATTTCATACATTAAAGCGAGCTGTTCACCAAGCTTGTTTTCTGGAAAGCCTTGCTTGTGAAACCAGACCAAATAGGGTTCAGGTAAATGAAATAGGCGTCTTCCAGCGTATTTGCCAAAGGGCATCACTTGGTTAATAGCGGCTTTAATAAGCGTTGGGTCCATTTACTGATTACCTTTTGTCTTGGGATTTTCGTTGAGGTCTTCATCTTCACGTTGTTGTGCTTGCCATAGTGCTGCGTATTCACCACCTTGCTCAAGCAAATAAGTGTGTGTCCCTTCCTCTACAATGGTACCGTTTTTAAGTACAAGGATCTTGTCGGCATCAACAATTGTGGACAGTCTATGGGCGATGACTAAGCTGGTGTGTCCTTTAGCAGCGTCGCGAAGGGCCGCTAATATCGCACGTTCTGACGTGCTGTCTAACGAGCTGGTGGCTTCATCAAAAATCATGATTGGCGCGCCTTTAAGTAAGGCCCTTGCGATAGATACGCGCTGCTTTTCGCCACCAGAAAGTTTTAGGCCTCGCTCACCTACCGTTGTGTCTAGCTTTTCAGGTAGGCTTTCTACAAATGCTTCAAGATGCGCGAGTTTGATAACTTGCCTAATGTCTTCATCGCTGGCATCAGGGTTACCATAGCGAATGTTCTCCAGCAAGGTAGTGTTAAACAGCACCGTATCCTGAGGGACAATGCCGATATGTGAACGCAGACTTTGTTGCGTAACCGATGTGATGTCTTTTCCATTTATCGTGATGTCGCCCTGTTGAGGCTCATAAAACCGAAAGAGTAGTTTCATCAGCGTTGATTTTCCCGCGCCGCTTTCACCCACTACCGCTACTTTTGAGCCTGGCGGTACATCAAAGCTTAAGCCGTTAAGTATTTGTCGTTTCTCAGTATATGCAAAATGGACATTGTTAAATCGCAGTGCGGGGTTCGCACAGGTTAATTCCGTAGCGTCGTGGGCATCTTTTATGGCCGGAGTTTGAGCGAGAAGGTCAAACAGTTTATCGATATTCGCAAGGCTCCCTCGAATTTCACGGTACACAAACCCCAAGAAGTTTAAGGGCATAAAAATTTGCATGGTGAAGGCGTTTATCAATACAAAGTCACCTATGGTCATCTCGCCATTCATGACGCCAAAGGCAGCGTTTGCCATCATAGATGTCATGGCGATAGCGATAATGGCAGCTTGGCCGCCATTCAATGCAAATAGCGACAAGCGGTTTTTTCTTCGTGCCTTTTCCCATGCAGCTAAATCCGTGTCGTAGCGATTGGCTTCAAAGGATTCGTTGTTAAAGTATTTAACGGTTTCAAAATTTAGCAGGCTGTCTACCGCCCGGGAATTGGTGGTCGAGTCAGCTTCATTCATCTGAGTAACAAAGCGAGTGCGCCAATCCGTGGCTTTCATCGAAAAGCCAATGTAAGCCACCACGCTAACTACAATAATTAACGCGAAAGATACGCCAAACTGAAACAAGAGTAAGCCTACAACAAGAGTGATCTCTAACAGGGTAGGAACAATATTAAACACCATAAAACGCATGAGGAAGCTTACGCCGTTGGTACCGCGCTCTATATCTCGTGACAATCCGCCTGTGCGTCGATTTAAATGAAAGCCCAAGTCTAAGTTGTGCAAATGTTTGAAGACTTTTAGTCCAAGGCGGCGCATGGCACGCTCTGTAACCCGTCCAAATAGCGTGTCGCGTACTTCGCCGAGCAAAACATTCAGTAAACGCAGTGTTCCGTAGGCAACGATAAGGCTGATAGGTACCGCTAATGCAAGCGTGGTTAGGTCGCCATTTAAGCTATCGACGGTGTATTTCAATACATAGGGTAGGCCGATGCTGGCAAGCTTTGCTGCTACTAGGCAGAGTAGAGCAAGAAATACACGGTGCTTGAACTCTAGGAGATAAGGCCAAAGCTGTGAGAGAACGTGCCATTTAACAGGTTCGTCGACATTGGTAGGAAAACGGTTTTTTCTCATTTTATAGTGTGCTTTATTATTGTGTTTACAGTGTTATGAACGCGCTGATTTAAAAAATCGCTTTTCGTAAACGTTGTAATAGATATTGAGCTAACCTGCTCGTGTAGGGCGATTTTCGCTTTTTGAAGTACGTTTTGAAATAGGCTAGAGATTAAAATGGTCTTATTTATAGCGATGAATGTGTTTAATTTTGGTTTCTCCGCGCGTACACTAGAGGTAGTTTAATTTAGTTACCTTGTTATTCACTCAATGTTTTACTGGCTTTTGTTAGATTGAGAAAGCCGTGAATTGAATGACTAAGCAGCACAGGATTAAGGAGTTAGTTTGTTAGAAGATAGTTTCGGTAGACAGTTTCATTATTTACGTTTGTCAGTGACCGAAGCGTGCAACTTTCGTTGTCAGTACTGTTTGCCAGACGGATATGAAGGCCCGACGAGCGATCAGTTTATGACGCTAAACGAAATTGATACCTTGCTCAAAGCGTTCGCTAAGCTAGGTACGTCGAAAGTGCGCCTAACAGGCGGCGAACCAACGCTGCGAAGAGACTTTCTTGATATTTTACGGCTAACAAGTAATACGCCTGGTATCGAACGTGTAGCGATGACAACACATGGAGCGCGAATGGAAAAGTTTGCGCATCAGTGGAAAGAAGCAGGGTTACACCAAGTAAATGTAAGTATTGACAGTTTAGATCCCCGTCAGTTTGCCGCTATAACAGGACAAGACAAGCTTAAAGCTGTACTTCGAGGGTTAGACGCAGCGATTGATGCCGGCTTAGACGTGAAAGTGAACTCTGTCTTACTCAACGATTTTTCAGATAGCCGTCTTCATAGGTTTCTTGCTTGGCTAAAAGATATGCCAGTAACGCTCCGGTTTATAGAGCTAATGGAGACAGGCAACTTAAATCAGTTTTTCAATAAGCAACATCAAAGTGGTACGCCGCTAAAAAGTACGTTGTTAGACATGGGCTGGCAGCCTTTGTTGCGTAGAAAAGATGCGGGGCCAGCGCAAGAGTTTTACCACCCTGACTATGCCGGTAAAATTGGCTTAATCATGCCTTACAGCAAAGATTTTTGTAAAACTTGTAATCGACTACGTGTTTCTGCCCCAGGAAAGCTTCACCTATGCTTGTTTAGTGAAAATGGGATAGACATGAGACATCTTCTTGCCACTGGAAATGTGGATGAAGTGGTCGCTTTTTTACAAGATGTGCTGGGTCAAAAACACGAAACACACTATTTGCATGAAGGTAAAACAGGGGCAACCAAGCACCTTGCCATGCTGGGAGGCTAGTTAATTGGCTCTACGTTAAAGGAAAATGTAGGGCAAAATAAATACATCGAATAAGTTTGGTTTGTTGTAAAAATGAGCTATATTCAGCGGTGTAAGTATATTAAAAATAATAACGATAAAGGAAGTATATGCATATCAAGGACAGTGCGCGTCTTTCCTACCATTATATCACCGAACAAGACGCAGACTTTTTATGGGAGCTCGACCAAGATGAGCTTGTCATGAAATATATCAACGGTGGCAAGAAGTCTTCTAAGGAAGATATTCGGGAAATCTTTGTTCCTCGTTTCCAAGCCTATTCCAATCCAGCTCTAGGGTGGGGACTGTGGCGCGTGGAAACGCTAGTCGAAAAGGAAAGCATTGGTTGGATTTTAGTTCGACCCTTTGGCTTTTTTACTCAACACCCCGAAAGTGACAATATGGAACTAGGATGGCGTTTTAAGCGCCATACGTGGGGCAAGGGCTACGCAACAGAGGCTGCGGAGTCTGTTAAAGAAGCGCTGTATGATATAGGTGTTGAAAAATTCTCTGCTATTGCTAACCCGCAAAATAGTGCGTCTATCAATATTATGAAAAAGCTAGGGATGACGTTTAGTCACGAGCTTGAGTATAAAGACAAACTCTATCACGAGACAGTAGTCGTCTACTCTAATTAAGTAATCGTATTAATGGTATGGACCCTCTCCTCCCATAAAGGCTTCAAATGAGCCAAGATAGGGTTGTTCAAATCACTATCAAGAAGGAGAAGGTCACATGAGTAAGG